>JASHVU010000155.1 GCA_030044455.1 Acidobacteriaceae bacterium
CTTCGCAGCGCGATCGAGATCTTCAACCGAAGCGTAGTGGTAAGCCGGCTCGAGTTTCGCTCCGGTTTGAGGATCAATACCGTAAAAGCTTCCGCCACTACTCTCCATACTCGCTTCGAGGGGTTTGCCCCCGACAATTGAAAACCCAGTCAGCATTCCTCACCACCACTCTTCAACAGAATCGCGCCCGTCACGAGTTCAAATCCTGAAACAGCGCCTAACCTTGGCGATACGCACAAGTTTACGCGTGCGGAGTTGACCGTGGACCGCGCTCCATTTCCGCCCTCTCATAGGACGAACCGAAACTGGATAGCGACTCAAAAGGTAAGCCGCAAACAGGCCTCACCAATGATAACGTTTACCGGCTCCGACTTGGTCCAAAGGTCATAGGTAAAGGCATTTACTTTGGTTTCCACTGTCGTTGATTCCTCACCGCAATGGACCTTCCCAGCGTGTTAACATCGATTGCGATTTAGACGGACTTCAAATCCCTCACTGAAAAACCCCCGACTTTCCGGGAGGGAGACCGGTTGAGATCCATCCCCGGAAAGGGAGGCACGAAACGGCGCAATGCCCATTCGGCAGATCATTGCTAACAATCATCTGAGCGCATCCAACAAGATGCCTCGCCAAATCAACCGCAATCTGATCTTCAATCAGATTCGAACCCGGCAGTCTATTTCGCGGGCAGATCTGGCGCGATGTTCCGGACTTCAGCGCAGCACGGTTTCGCTCATCGTCGAAGAACTGCTGGCGGAACGCTGGATCGTCGAGGGCCCTACCGGGCAGATTCCGCGTGGGCGCAGGCCGACCTTTCTCAACATCAACAATCAGCGCGGCGTGCTGGCTCTTGATATCCATCCCAATCAAACCGCTCTTGCGGTGGCCGATCTTGGCGGCAACATCGTCGCCGAGCAAATGGTCCTGCCTCCTGAGAATCCCAGAAAAGTGGTGGGCGTGATTGTGGATGCTGTGCGCGCCATGATCGCCGCTCATCACGATCGCTCCTTCGACGGCATCGGAATCAACCTTCCGGGTCGGCTCGATGCCAACCTGGAACGATTCATCTTTGCTCCGAATATCGACTGGCCCATTGGTAATATCAAGACCCGTGTAGAACAGGCCACGGGGCTGCCGGTGGTGGCAGATAACGTGGCCAACGCCTGCGCGCTCTCTGAAGTCTGGTTTGGTTCGAGCGACGGGCTGCACGACCTGGTAGCCGTCAGCGTGACCGAGGGAATCGGTACGGGCATCATCGCCAACGGCCGATTGCTGCGCGGAGAAGGTGGCGTTGCCGGGGAATTCGGTCATGTGCAGCTTGAGCCGACGGGATTGCCTTGCGCTTGCGGAAACCGCGGCTGCTGGGAAACGATTGCCTCAAATCGGGCCGGCTTGCGCTACTACGCTGAGCTCACGCAAAAGTCTTTGCCAGGTTTTGACCAGCTGTTGCGATTGACTGAAGCAGGCGATCAGGCAGCCTGTGCGGCTGTCGACAAAATGTGCCGGGCGCTCGGGCGAGGTATGCACATGGTTGCCTCAGCGCTGGCGCCCGGCGAGATTGTGGTAGTGGGCGACATTACGAATGTGTGGTCGATGGCATCCCCGATCATCGAGTCTGAGATGCGGCGCAACCGGTTGGTCCGCGTTCCGCGGCTTCGCCCCGCGCGCGGCGGTAGCCAGGCAAGGTTGCGCACCGCGGTGGCTCTGGTGATGAACGAGAATCTGCTGTAATTCGTTGAAGCGTGTTTTGCGTGCCCGAGGTTCACCGTTCACGGCTTCTGGTGCGACTTCACCTCGGCGATCATCTGCTTCGCCTGGTCCTTCGCTTGGTAATTCGGATCTGCCGCAAGCAGTTGCTGCCAATCGGCGAGTGCGCCCGCTGCGTCCTTCTTACCCTGCCATTTCACCAGGCCCCGATTGAACAGTGTATTCGGATTGTTGGGTGAGTAACTGAGGGCCTGGTTGAACTCCAGGATTGCGCGATCCGCGTCGCCCATATACCAGAAGGCGGTTCCCAGGTCGGTACGCACAGATGCGTCAGACGGGGTCACTTTCAAAGCGCGTCCGTAATACTCCATCGCCGTCGGGTATTGTTTTGCATCGTAGTAGAGGTTGCCTACGCTGGTCAGCAATTCGGCATTGTTGGGTTGCAACTTGAGCTGTTCGATAAGCGGTGCTGCCTGGGAATCGGCCATCGTTTTCAACTGAGCGGGATCGCTGGCCTGCGCTGCCGGGGTCGACGGACCTGTTGCCGGGGTTGCATCCGCGGATTTCACTGTCACTTGGTCACTGCTATTCCCTGGCCCGTGAATCAGCAATCCCCCACAAACGCCCACTGCAAGACACGCCATCGAAAGAATTACGGCCTGCTTCTGCGTCCACTGTCTTGTTGATTTCCACTTCGCGTCAGTCATTGGCCCCTGCTCCTTTTGCGGCGCTCCGACCGTTCGAGGCCGCCGTGACATCGGCCATCAGTTTTTCGACCTGCGCTTTCCGTTCAGGGTCCAGTTGTGGATTCAATTTCAAAAGCTCATGCCATGTGGCCAGCGCGTCTTTGGAGTCCTGTTTCCCCTGCAGCTGGATCATTCCAAGATTGAAGAGTGCATTGGGGTTCTTCGGGTCAAGGCTCAATGTACGATTCAGCTCTGCAATTGCGCCCGCAACGTCGCCCGTTCGATAAAGGCTGATGGCCAGTTTGGTGTGAGCCTCAACGTTCTTCGGGTCTGCCTGAACGGCTTTGCTGTAATAGGCGGCTGCGTCCTTGAACTGATGCGCTGAATGGTAGACCGAGCCGATTTCGATCAGGAGCGCGCTATTGTTCGGATCTTTCTTTAGTTTCTCAAGTAGCGGCGCCGCCTGTTGGCTCGCGATCTGGTGCATCTCGGCGAGACTTGGCATGGGGCCGGCCGAAGTCATGGCCCCGCTGTGAGGCGAGGTCACACCGGTCTTTGCCGCCGGAACCACCGGGGCCGGAATCGCCAACGCCGTCCTCATCAGATATCCCACCGCCAGTCCAACTCCCAGACAAATTGCCGCCATTGCGTAAACCCGTGTCGCCTGGAGATAAACCTCGGCGGCAGGCGCAGTATTCGATTCATTTTGCATGCCGTAATCCCCTCCGATCGGAGTCGCCTTCGAGCCGCCCCTGGTCTTACCCTTTCAGGCCCCAATCACCCAACCCCGGCGCATTCCGCATTGGCGCGGAATCAATGGTGCCGCTTCGATCCGGCGGGCTCAACTGCCGAGTATCAACTGCCTTAGTGGACCATCAAGTGGCCAGATTTGGAGTGACGCAGATCACAATCTTAGAGGCTTTTAACGATGTGTGATTACGGTCACTTCCGTGAGGCTCATCACCTGTAAATATGCAATCGGAACTCCCAGAAGTGTGGCGACACAGCAAGGGAGGTCAAAGTTGATCGAAGAAAGTGACGGTTCTCACTTTTGGACACAGCAAAGGCAAAAACCGGTGACCTTGGTGATCTTTACCGTTCTCCATTGTTATCGCGCTGGAAGCTGATCTCGCTCACACACATAACGCATTGTTTTAGGTTTGGATTTCGAACCGTCGTTGACATTAACCGAATGCGAGTTTTGAGAGGTTTTGGGGCTCGATCTCGCAGCAACCGCACGATTCCCGCGCAGGTGATTTGAGGAACCTGAACTGAGAGCAACTTCAACAGGGGTCGAAGTCACGGTTCAGCCGAGCAACAGAATGTGCACCAGGAGGCTTTACCAATGAAGCGCAATCTTTTAATCGCAGTAATGTTCGTGGCAACGGCCGGTTTCGTGGTTGCCCAGAACAACTACTCG
>JASHVU010000156.1 GCA_030044455.1 Acidobacteriaceae bacterium
GTGAAGACCTGGAACATCTTGGCCACATTGTCTACATTGCGAACATCTGGAGTGTTCTCCGGGGTCACTTCGCGTTCGCGTCGAGTGCCTGAGAGTCTGTGTCATGCAACAGTTGCCTCCCAGGCCTACTTCTCGAGCGGCTGGGTGGTAGGAGCCGGCCGCGTTAAGCGAAGACGCGATGCGATGCTGACCAATTCCGCGAGAGACTCAGCCTTCATCTTGCGCATCACGCTGCCGCGATGCGCTTTTACGGTAATTTCGCTGATGCCGAGTTCACCGCCCACCTGCTTGTTCGGCAGGCCGACAACTACCAGCGCCATGACCTCCCGTTCGCGGGCAGTGAGGCAGCCATATCGGGTTTTAAGAGTTCTGATCTCAGCATCGCGATCGAGTAAGACATGACTGCGCTCTATGGCCTTGCGAACGGCGCTCAGCAAAACCTCGTCGCTGTACGGTTTGGTAAGAAACTCTACGGCGCCTGCCTTCATCGCTTGCACGGTCATCGGAATATCTCCGTGCCCGGTGATGAAAATGATCGGCATCTCGTGCCGTTCCACCGCAACACGCTTCTGCAATTCGAGACCGTTCAGGCCGGGAAGAGAAACATCCAGAAGCAGGCAGCTTGGACCACTTGTGCGGGAACGGTTGAGGAACTCCTGAGCCGAAACGAACGTCTCCACGCCTAGACCTTCATGACGAAGCAAGAGTTCGAGCGATTCACGAACCGAAATGTCGTCATCGACAACGAAGACGATAGGCGGAGTTTGCTCCACGGGGAAGGGCCTCGCTTCAAAACCATGTGCACTCGCAGGGAGCATTCTAAATCCATAGCCTGAGCGTGGTGTTAATGCTCAATTGATTCAAAGCGCAGAGTTCAGCGCGTCTAACAGCGCACCATCGCTGAATGGTTTGAATAAACACGCGGCCGCGCCTTGCTCGATAAGCCGCGAACGTTCTGCCTCGTCCCTGTGGGCGGTGATAAAAATGACGGGAATATTGATCTTGCGGCAATTCAACTCCTTCTGGAGCTCAGGCCCGCTCATCCCGGGCATGGCAACGTCGAGGATCAGACATTGAGTGCGCGAGATTCCATCCGACGCGAGGAACTCCTCAGCGGAAGAGAACGTCTCTGACGCAAAGCCGAATTCTTTGAGCAGGTCTGGAAGCGATTCGCGGACCGATTCATCATCGTCGACGATTGCCACAACTGAACGTGGATTCATCATGGATATCTCAGTCCGCAATCAAAAAACAGCCTTGCCTAATTTGGAGAGCCGTGCATTCGCTCCAGCGCTGTTTGAGGAAGTCGATGCGCTCATTCCGAAAGTGCCGCTTGCACCACTGAGGACTGCGCATCAACAACGCGGCTGAGTTTGTCTCCATGGAGCCCTTCCAGGCGACGCTCCAGTAATCCATGATCCGCCTTGTGGCCGGCGGCGTCTATTGTACTTAGGTATTGGTCGCCCGCTACCGGGCAGCCATTTCGATCATTGCCTATTCGTAATCAATTGGCTCGATTCGCGCGGGATCGAGAATGCGAACGTGGAGCCCGGGCCATCATTTCGAATCGCCCATAAGCGCCCGCGATGAGCCTCGACAATTGAGCGGCTCACCGACAGCCCGATACCCATCCCTTTTTGTTTTGTGGTGAAAAAGGGTTCGAATAACCGCTCACTGATTTCCGGACTAAAACCAATTCCCGAATCCCGAACAGAAACGGTGACTTGACTGCCGTCCGTCTCCGTCCGGATCAGCAGCTGTCTTGGCCGGTCGTTGACCGTGTCCATTGCGTCTGCCCCGTTGTGAATGAAGTTCAGAATGACCTGCTGAAGCTGAACGCGGTCACCCTGAACGGCCGGCAAATGATCGCTGAAATCATGTTTCAAAATCACGTTGTTTCTCTCCAGTTCGCCGGAAAGAAGCGTGATGACCTCGCGCGCCGCTTCATTGAGATCGAGTGGTTCGACATCGATTTGCTTCTTGCTGAAAAGCGTTCGCAGGCGAGTCATCACCTCTGAGGCGCGATTGCCGTCGCGAATGGTGCGCCGCGCCGTCTCGCGTGCCCCATCGATGTTCGGGGGATCGCTGTCCAGCATACGCAGACATGTGCCGGCATTTGTGACGATGCCCGATAGCGGCTGGTTGACCTCATGCGCTATCGAGGCAGTCAGTTGTCCGATTGTCATAACTCGCGTCATTCTTGCAAGTTCCGCCTGAGTGTTGCGTAATTCTTCTTGCGCTTGCTTCCAATCGTGCATATCCACAACTGTGCCGTGCCACCTTATAATGCACCCTTCTTGATCAAGCAAGGGCAGCGCCCTCGCCATACACCACCGGTAGGTGCGGTCGGCAGCGTGAAAGGTGCGGACCTCGACCCTATAGGAAGCGCCGTTCTTCACACACGACTTCCAGATTTCCGTTGTCGGCCCAACATCATCGGGATGCAGAAGGCTCATCCAACCTTCCCTCATCACCTGTTCGGGGCTCATGCCGGTGTAATCAAGCAGGCGGCCGTTGCAGTAATCAATTGCTCCGTCGGTCGAAGCGCTCCAGAGCATCTCCGGTATGGTTTCTGTTATCTGGAGCAGGTTCAATTCCCTCATGCGCAGCGCCTCTTCCGCCCGCTTCCGGCCGTCGATATCGGTATTTGTGCCGTACCACTTGACAATCGCTCCAGATTCATCGCGCATTGGGTCTGCGCGGAACAGGAACCAACGATAATTGCCGTCAAATCGGCGAAGGCGTCCTTCAATCTCGCCTGATCCTCCAGTTGAAATCATTGATTGCCAGTACTCAGTCATCCGGCCGAGATCGTCACGATGCACTGCCTCGACCCACCCCCATCCCTGCGCCTGCTCGGCTGATAAACCCGTGTAATCCAACCACCGCTGGTTGAAGAAGTCGACAAAGCCGTCAGGAAGCGCGGACCAGGCAAGGGCGGGCATCGTATTGATGATCTGGCTGAGGCTGCGTTCGCTTGCCAGTAACGCCTCTTCCGCGCGCTTCTTTTCTGAGATGTCTCGAATCAATCCGGTGAATACCTTTCGCTGATCCGCAATCATCTCTCCGAATGAGACCTCTACCGGGAACTCCTCACCGTTTGCCCGCAGTGCAGTCACCTCAGTACCCTGCCAGTTCAGATGCCTCGCGCCGGTTTCGAGATATCGTTTGAAGCCCGTCTCGTGGAGTTTCCGCACCGCTCCGGGCATGAGCATCTTGATCGGTTTGCCGATAAGCTGTTCCGGGTTGTATCCAAACATCCGCTTCGTTGCGGGATTCGCAAGAATAATTGCGCCGCTTTCGTCGATACTAACCACAGCGTCGCTGGCTGTTTCAATCACAACCCGGTATCTTGCCTCGCTCCGCTTAAGTTCGTCCTCGGCTCGTTTCCGGTCTTCAATATCGGTCAGCAAGACATACCGTCCGGCGTTTTGACCATCCTTGTCCTGCACAAGCAGCGCGCGCACCTGAAACCATCGATAGATGCCATCGGCACGGCGGCAACGATGTTCCACTTCGTAGGGAGTGCCGGTTCTGATGGAATGCTCGAAAGCGGCAATCACGCGAGGCAGATCATCCGGATGAACTGCATCCGTCATCTTCCAGCCCTTCAACTCTTCTGGGGTCTTGCCGAAGTATTCCAGCAACTGTTTATTCAGAGTCGTGATCTCGCCTGCCAGGTTCATCGTGCATATCAGCCCTGGAATGCTGTCGACGATCTGGCGAAGCTGGGCTTCACTCGTCCGCAGAGCTTCATCAGCTAGTTTGCGATCATGGATATCCGTGCTGGTCCCGTACCACCGCGCGATCGCACCGGTTTCATCGCGGAACGGAGCGACGCGGATTAAGAACCAGCGATACTCTCCGTCGCGACGACGGATTCGAGCCTCGATTTCTCCCGATTCTCCCGAGATCAACAACTCCTGCCAGCGCTTCATCAATGGCGGCAGATCGTCCGGGTGGAAGGCGGCAGCCCAACCCCAGCCGTGCGCCTCCTCGGGAGACAGGCCAGTGTAATCATGCCAGCCTTTGCTCAGGAATTCGTTCGGACCGTCGGGCAGATTGCACCAGGAAAGGGACGGAATCGTATCGATTACCCGCCGCAACTTGGCCTCACTCGCCCGCAGGGCCTCCTCGGCGAGCTTTCGATCGTCAATGTCGGTGGACGTGCCGACAAACCTGAGAACTCTTCCTTCTGCGTCACGCAGAGCCACGGCCCGATTGAGATGCCAGCGATAGACCCCGTCCCGCACCCGGCGAAACCGGGCTTCCATTTCAAAACCCTGCCCCGAGCTCACCCCATCCCAAAAACTCATCGATGCTACTTCCCGATCGTCAGGGTGAACCGCGGTCATCCAGGCCTCGGGATGCGACCGGATGAATTCGTGGGTCTGACCGGAGTATTCAAGCCAAACTTGATTCACGAAATCCGGTGTCCCATCGGGTTTGAGCGTCCAGGCGGCGACAGGAATATGCCGCAACTGTCCAAGTTGGAGTTGCAGCTCTTCGTTGGTTTCAGCAAGCTCCCTGGCTCGTTCCGCGACTCGCCGATCGAGTTCATTGGCGATCTGCTTCTGCTCGCCTAGGAGCCGCGCCTGTTGCAGTCCGACGGCTGTTTGATTTGCGGCAACGCTGAGAACCAGTCTCTCGGTTCGTTCCGGAAAGCCAGCCCTCTGAGATCCCGCCACGATGAGTCCGAGCTCGCCTTCTATTCCCATTCTTATGGAAAAGACCGAAACTTCCTGCCCTCCCAGATGGCTGACTGTTTTTTCCGGTGGTTGCTGCCGATCATGTTCAAACCACTGATTGAGAGCTTGCCTGATCTCCTCCCCGCTCTGCCTCGTCGCTAACAGCGGAGCGATCCTAAGGGCTTCGGTCGGGGCTTCTTGTGAGTTAATTCGAACTCGCGCATAGAGAAAATCGAGTTCCAGCATGACCACAAGGGCATCGAGAAAGGTTTCCAGGATTCGATTCGGTTCGCTGGCGCCCCAGACGGCTGGAAGAGCGAGAACGCTGACCAAATCATTCATACAGCGCTGCAGGCGTTTGACTTCAGACGCAGGATCCGGTTGTTGATGCCCCATATTGGCCGCCGCTAATTGGGATTTGACCGCCCCGACCGCCGAGCACGATATTCCTGGAGAAATTCCTGTGGAGGTATGAAAAATGGATTCTGCTGCAGCATGCCGCCAATAATGACCAGTGGATGCGTGCGAAGGATATCGATTACCGCATCGCCTCTAAACTGAGCGAGATGGTAGGTGCAGATGACTGCGTCGTCGTGCCGGCTCCAGACATCGTTCACGCGCGATTCAAATTCGATGACGTTCTCCAGCCGAGAGTTGTCTCCAACTACCCAATCCATTCGGCACACGATGCGGCTGAGCGGGAACCCTCCCGGCGCATTTCCGGAAGCCAGTAGTTCGAATGTTTCAAGCATTCGGTCCTGGTCGAATTTGCCATTGCGAAGATAGGCTTCGGTGTTGATCTTGATTTCCAATTGCCCGGCCTGCTCAGCGACCGTCGCGTCGATTCCCGCAGAAGACAGCCGATGCAGATGCTCGTCCCGCTGCTGGGGATTGACGACATGAATCGCCTTGTCGCCGTGCTCAAGTCCCTCTTGAATGAATGGAAGCAACACGCGATATTCTTCGTCGTCGTTTGAGAAGAACGCACAAACATGGCGAACGGCGCCGAGCTGAGAGCCTGCTAAAGAGATGGGTGGAGAAGCCCTTGTCATTATCGATCCCTCCGGAAAACTCTGCTCGAGCAAGGAACTTGATTGGATGGAAGGTACAGCGCATTCCAAGGCGTCTGCTCAGACAGGCGCATCCTTGCCAATCATCGTTTGGAATGTGGGCCCGCTTGCGATTTCGACCGCGGAATCCTGAGCCGGCCGGAGAAAAGTTCACTGCGCAATTCAGAAGGGAAAAGCACCCGCTACCGATCGTGCATCAATCATACTCCGAACATCCTCTCAGCACCTGGGTCAAAGACGTCCCAAAACAAATGTCTCACGTGGAATTCGCCTTGGTACGAACGCGCTGAATCCGCCGCGGGCGCATCGAAACACCAGAAACAATGAGCGAAGCCGCAACACGCCTATCCATACCAAAGTATTGATCGATACTTTCGTCCAATGGATTCGCGTCAGCGCTTCAGGCTTAATTACAGAAGTTGGTGCGGGTTCGACTCAAATATCTCTTGAAACCGGCACCCTAGTATTTTCCCCAAACTTTCAGGGCGTTTTCTGAGATTCACATTCAAGGAGATCACAAATGCACCCAAGCGCAATTGCTACGTGTGATGGGATCAACAGCAGTGAGGAAGCTGCCCGCCGAGACATGGAACTCGTTGTCGCAGCAAGAGCGGGATCGAGCGGCGCATTTGAACAACTCCAGAGTCTCTACTCACGCCGCCTCTATAATCGGATCTTTTCAATGACCAGAAACCGGGAAGACGCTGAGGACGCGCTGCAGGACACATTTCTTCATGCCTTTGTCGCACTTAATTCCTTTGAGGGAAGGTCCCAATTTGCTTCATGGCTAACGAGGATCGCCATTAATTCGGCGTTGATGACACTCCGCAAGCGCCGCAGGAGGGCCGAGATTTCCTTTGACCTTCCCGCCGAGGCGGAGGAGCATTCTCAAACGATCGATGTCTGCGATACCGCATTGAATCCCGAACAAATCTACGAACAACGCCAGAAGTGTGACCGCGCCCTCCGCGCAATGCATAAGCTTCATCCCAGGCTGCGCGCCGCACTTTCGATCTGGATGAAGCAAGAATCCTCCATGAAAGAGGTTGCTCCTACCCTCGACCTTTCGGTAGCAGCATTTAAGGCAAGGCTGCACCGTGCGCGGAAGCGGCTCAACGGCGCTGCAGGATTCACAAATTCGGAACGGAACACCGGCTTATTGTCTGGGACCAAGCGCCGGGCCCCGATCCGCGGACTTCAGAATCGAGAAGTGCCATGTTTCACCTGCGAATGATCGACGGCCACGAATGGGTCGAAAGGTATTCGACAGTCAGCGATCGGTCTCTCTCTGAGCCTCGGCGTGAGTTGTGTGCCTTTATCCGTTCGATGACGAGTTTAATTGGTCCGGACGCAGACAAGTCACTGACGGAACTGTGGCTGGATGAGCTGGCATGTATGGACTGCATCCCCGGACCGCAAGGCCTCGACTGGCGATCGGTCAGTCTGGCTGCATCAATGAAGCTCGCAAGCCGAGTGATTGCTTCTCAGCTTTCGGGCCCCTGTTCGTAATGGTTGCAGAGCCGAAGAGGGCCGGCGCGCACGCGCTCGCAGAATACGAAAGTATCAACCGTTCTGCGAATCGTGATCGAGTTTCACGAATCTTCTTACCCAGCCCAGCTTGTGATTGGTGTGCCACGCATCGCTGAGCCCCTGCAGGCTCAGCTTCCAGTGGGGGCCGCTCATCTACCCTTCCTTCATTCCACATTCTGTAGCTTTTTGGCCGGCTTCCCGCGAAGATGAGATGTTGATTCCAGACTGAGGAGCCGACTCTCTGGGCGCCCTGGCCGCTGCGGCATTTCAATTGCCGCCTTCAAACTGCTTCACGCACTGAAGAAGCATCGCAGTTGTGCGAGACTCCCCCATCTCGGTATTGAACATTGCGTGATATAGGCAGGGTTCCGGCCATTTGATCCCGAGATACCGCCGGACAAACGCAGCTCGCGCTTGGTCCGTTGTGTCAACCTGTTTGATTGCCATGTCCTGAGCTGCACCCCTGGAGATCAGTCTCCGGATCTTAAAGTCGCGAGATGCGTAGAGAAACACATGAAACACATCCTTGCGATTACGCAGAAAATACTGCGCACCTCGTCCGACAATCACTGACGGACCACTGGAAAATGCCGACTGGACAGCGATTTCCGAAACAGCGGCAATACGGCGCGCATCCAGCAAATGCAGCCGGTTGGTGGGCGGCAAGCCTCCCTCAAACGCGCCGCGAAGAAAG
>JASHVU010000008.1 GCA_030044455.1 Acidobacteriaceae bacterium
CTGCGAAGTTTTGCTGGTCGACCCGATCGAACGTCTTTCGTACAACTGGGGCACCGGGGGAGCCGAATCGGGGCTGCAATGGGTGGTGGCCTTTACACTGTCACCGACCATGGGCGGCACGCACGTTCGCATGGAGCAGTCCGGCTTCGGTCCTGAACAGCTTGCAGCGTATAACGGCGCGAATTACGGCTGGCACAAAATGCTTGGCGGCCTGGAGCGGGTGTTGGGAGGGTTGAACTGATCATGAAAGCCAAATCCTTTGTTTATTGGATGACAACCATTCTCGTAGCGTTACCCATCGGAAGCGGCGGAGTGGCGCAGTTGGCGCATGTGCAAGGTACGGTCGACGGCTTTGTGCACGTTCTTGGCTACCCGGCGTACTTTGTGACAATACTGGGCGTTTGGAAAGTGCTTGGCGCCATTGCTATCCTCGTGCCGGGTTTTCCGCGGCTCAAGGAATGGGCCTATGCCGGCATCTTCTTTGACGTGACCGGCGCTGCTGCATCCTGCGCCGCGGTCGGCGGATACGGCGCCTACGCCTTTCACGTAATCGCCCCGCTTATTATCGCTGGCCTTTGCGTGGCATCGTGGGCGCTTCGACCGCAAAGCCGCAAGATTGGAGTTCTCTTCTCAACCGCCAACACTTGATCATCGAAACTTGATTGCCGGAGTCATAGAATTAACATTCGTGAACATGACATCGGCTAAAACGAATCCCAAGGTTGATGCCTTTATAGACGGCGCAAAAAAGTGGAAGGAAGAGTTCAAGAAGTTGAGACTCATCCTTCTTGACTCTGACCTGACTGAAGAGTTCAAGTGGCACCAGCCCTGTTACACATTCCAGGGAAAAAACGTAGCGGTTCTCGGTGCGATGAAGGAATCGTGCGTGTTGGCGTTTTTCAAAGGCGCCCTGCTCAAGGATGTGCATGGGGTTTTGACCGCGCCGGGGAAGAATTCGCAGTCGACGCGCTGGATCAAGTTCGCCTCTGTGCGAGAAATTGCCGAAATGAAATCTATCTTGAAGGCCTATATCCGCGAAGCAATCGAGATAGAACGATCGGGATTAAAAGTGAAGTTAAGAAAGACGTCGGATCTGAAGTTTCCTGAGGAATTTGAGACCTTGCTGGATGAGTTTCCTGACTTCAGGGCTGCATTCGATCGATTAACTCCAGGCCGGCAAAGAGGCTACATCTATCACTTTTCTTCTGCCAAGCAATCCAAAACCCGGGAGTCGCGAGTTTTGAAATGTATGCCAAAGATCCTCAGGGGGATGGGTCTCCTAGATAAATGAACTGGATGCGCCGCCCTTAGCCCTTCAACGTGTTCAACGCCACGGCGGCGCGAATCAGGGCTTTCAGAGCCTTCTCGTTCACCTTGTCGCCTTCGTGGAAGTCGATGGCTCGCCTCACGCTACCTTCGAGACTGGAATTGTACAGATGAGCGGGGTCATCCAGCATGGCGCCCTGAGCAAAGGTCAACTTGACGGCATTCTTGTAGGTCTCGCCAGTGCAGATGATCCCCTTGTGAGACCACACCGGCACTCCAAGCGGGTTCGAAGGCTTCTTCCACTTGCACTCCTCCACTGCTTCAGGGTCGGTTTGCTTGATCAAAGCGCGAAGGCGGGAGAGCAGCTCTCCGCGCCAGCCGCCCAGCTCCTCGATTTTCAAGTCGATTAATCGGGACGCGGGCAGTCGGGATGGGGCTTCGAATGTTTCGGAACTACTCTTTTTCATGATGAGTCCTCACTTTCCTATGTGGAAGTCTTCCTGATCTTTCTGGCGGCCTCCTCGGCCTTCTTTGTGCCACAAACAACGGACATCCAGTGCGCAGAATAAGCGCTTTTCGCCGGAACGGAACGACTCGCTCCTTGGGCTCCATATTGTTTCGGCAGTTCGTTTGGCCTTCACACTGTGTCAATCTAACAAGGTGACCACGATCTCGCCAACGGCACAAGTACTGGGCGAAGTGGGCCTGCCATGTCCGGTTCGCGAATTGGCCGCCCGGACCTGGGACACGATTGTGGTGGGCGCTGGACACAACGGGCTGGCCTGTGCGACCTATCTTGCCCGGGCCGGACACCGTGTGCTGGTGCTCGAGAGCCGCAAACGCGTAGGCGGCGCATGCACCATTGAGGAGCCATTCCCGGGCGTGAAGATGTCGCCATGCGCCTATCTCGCGGGACTGTTGCACCCGCTGGTTGTGGCAGAGCTGGAGTTACCGCGGCGGGGATTCAAATGGACGCCGGCGGTGAACGGGCTCTTTGTTCCCTTCCTCGACGGCGAATCGATCCAGCTTTGGGATGACGACAACCGATGCGCCGAAGAGGTGCGGCGGCTTGCGCCACGCGACGTGGAGGGCTGGCGCGAGATGAGCGATGTGCTTCGGCGATTGCGCGACGCGCTGCGGCCGATTGGCGAGCGCGACATGTGGATCGGCGATTCTCCGACGCGGGAACAGATTGAAGCAAGGCTGGAAGGGGATGAGGAGGCAAGGTCGCTCCTCTTTGAATGGTCGATGGCGGAAATGGTCGAGCGCTATCTCAGCGACGAGCGGCTGCAGATAGCGTACCTCGGCCAGGGCGTAATCGGGACCAATGCCAGCCCCTTCGAAAAGGGGACAGCATCGATCCGGTTCCATCATGCATCGGGCCGGCTGGGCGGAATGCCGGGGATGTGGGGCTACGTTCAGGGCGGCATGGGGATGGTGTCGTTTTACTTTTGCGATGCGGCGCGCGAGGCCGGCGCTGCGGTTGTCGCGGGCGTGGGCGTCGGACAAATTATTCCCAGCGAGGGCGTGGTGCTGGAGGGTGGCGAGCGGATTGCGGCGAAGAATGTTGTCTCGAATGCCGATCCGCGCCGAACGCTCAAGATGCTGGGCCGACACGCCGACGCGGGCTGGCGCGCACAGATTGAGGGCGTGCCGATCGAGGGTTGCACGGTAAAGCTGAATGTGCACCTGCGCGAGTTGCCGAACTTTACGGCGCGGCCAGGAATCAACCAGCCGCACCACTTTGGACAGATCAACGCGCCGTTGACGAAGGGCGAATGGAGGGCCGGGTTTGCGGCTGCTAAGCGCGGCGAGCTTCCGGAACACCTTTGGTGCGAGCTCTACTTCCAGAGCGTGCACGACGCGGGCATTGCGCCTGCCGGTACGCACACTATGAGCGTGTTCGCTCAGTATGTTCCGTACAAGTTTGCGCGTGGCACTTGGGAGGAGCGGCGCGATGAGGTGCGTGCGCTGGCGATGAAATCCCTGGGGCGATTCTGCTCGAACATTCCCGCGGCGGTGATCGACGCGCAGGTGCTGGGCCCGCCGGACATTGAGGAAAAAGTTGGCCTCACCGGCGGGCACATCTTTCAGGGCGAGTGCCTGCCGCCGTATATGTGGTCTAATCGGCTCGCGGCGCGGACGCCGATGAAGGGAGTGTACCTGTGCGGGGCGTGCACGCATCCCGGCGGCAGCGTAATCGGCATCAACGGAAGGAATGCGGCGATGGCGGTGCTCAAAGACAGCTATTAGCTCTTAGCTGCCAGCTTTCAGCTGGTTCGCTGCGAGGATGTGGGGCGTGGGTTCTCATGCCCCAGAGACGGGCCATGAGGCGCTCCTTTTTCGTACCGAGGTGAATATTGCTTCAACTCAGGGCGAAGCCTCTGCTATCCTCCGCCTACATGTCTTCCCCGACTGGACTTAAGCGAACCATCGGGTTTCGCGATCTGGCGCTGTTTTATGTCGTTACCGGGCTGAGCATCCGCTGGATTGCGCTCGCCGCGGGCGCCGACCCGAGCGTGCTCATCATCTGGCTTGCGGCGCTGCTATGTTTCTTTATCCCGCTAGCCGCCTGCGTGATGGAACTCTCGTCGCGCTATCCACAGGAGGGCGGAATTT
>JASHVU010000157.1 GCA_030044455.1 Acidobacteriaceae bacterium
AGTTGCGGCATCAAGTATGACGAGCGGTACGTATTCGGTTGAACGGGCCGGCATCGTCCCTACGGGACTCCGGGCCAATTGTATTGGCCGTGTATCCCGCGTTGAAACGCGGGGCTAACGACCGTTGCGCCTACGGCGCGGGCCAATCGGAAGATTGAGCGTTTGTGGCACCCAGGTCCCGAATGCGGGTTTGGATGCATTCGGCGGCAGAGATGCGCCTGCGGCGATTGCGGCAGCTCGCCAAGCGATCATTGGTAATCGTCGGCGATGGCAATGCGCCGTAGGCGCATGGGTTATTAGCCCCTTGCTTCAGCATGGGGTTGCGTGGCGAAGTGCGATTTAGCCCCGTAGGGACGGCGGTAATCGTGACTCGTCGAAGACGAATGGCCTACGCGACCCGTTTCCATCGTCCCTCCGGGACTCGCTGCCATGAACGGCCTCCGGTCCCCACGTTGAAACGCGGGGCTAACGACCGTTGCGCCGATGGCGCGGGGGCGAAGTGGCTGGCCCAGGTTCAGGTTCGTTTGGTTCCGAGTCCCCGCGCCACTCACTGTAAACTGACAATGTAATACGTGCGGAGCATCGGTCCGCATTGGGATCGGCTTTTACAAAGTGCTATGCGTGGAAGGTTCGAGAATGGTGAGGTTGTATTTTTGAAGCCAGGAGTGAGAATGCCGTTTAAGGTTCCTGCCGAGAGGGGAATCATCCGCTTCGCATACGATCACGAACCGGCCGCATACGATGTGGAGTTCTATTGGTGCGGACGGTCACTCGGAGTGCACTATCTCGAAGACAGTGAATTGGCGCCGTTCATAATCCCTGGCGCTTGATTATCGCGATTTCAAACCGACCCAATGCCTGTGGTCTGGTTGCAATTCCCCCTCCACTTCGCTATCATCAATGGATATGCGCGGGGAAAGCCCTGCGCTGTCAATTGCACCACGGCTTCTAAGGGTCCCGGCACCAAGGGTGATGCTTCCGCTAAGGCGGGCTGGTAGATGCGGTGGGAGACGAGGGAAGAATGGCCAAGACTGGCAAGAATATTGCTAAGGCGCGCGCTGCCGTCACCAAAACAGCGTATCCGCTGCCTGAGGCTGTGAGCCTGCTGAAGCAGGTAAAGTTTGCAAAGTTCGATGAGACCGTTGACCTGACCATGCGGTTGGGTGTCGATACCCGTCATGCCGACCAGATGGTGCGCGGAACCGTGGTTCTGCCGCATGGGCTGGGCAAGACCAAGACCGTGGCCGTGATTGCCAGCGGCGACCGGCAGAAAGAAGCGCAGGAAGCCGGCGCAGATTTTGTGGGCGGCGAAGAGATGGTGGAAAAGATCCAGAAAGAAAACTGGACCGACTTCGACGCGCTGATTGCCA
Organism: Acidobacteriaceae bacterium; assembly: GCA_030044455.1. Classification (GTDB taxonomy): domain Bacteria; phylum Acidobacteriota; class Terriglobia; order Terriglobales; family Acidobacteriaceae; genus Telmatobacter. The sequence goes on from JASHVU010000157.1 coordinate 1,371, forward strand.
CGCCCGACATGATGAAAGTGGTTGGCCGCCTGGGCAAGGTGCTGGGACCGAAAGGCCTGATGCCCAATCCCAAGACCGGCACGGTGACCATGGATGTGTCGGCGGCGGTGAAAGAGATCAAGGCCGGCAAAGTTGAGTTTCGCGCCGACAAAACCAGCCTGGTGCATGTGCCCGTGGGCAAGCTGAGCTTCGACGGTCAAAAGCTCATCGACAATGCCACCACGGTCATTACGTCGATTGTGCGCGCCAAGCCTTCAGCAGCCAAGGGCAAGTACATCAAGAGCGTCACATTGAGCTCGACCATGGGCCCGGGCGTGCCGCTTGATTCGGCTGTGGCCGACGCGGCTGGGAAGAAGTAGAAAGGCAGGGACCAGGGACTAGGGACTAGGGAAAAGCTGGTCCGGTGGTTCCGTAGGCATTGTGCTGGTCCCGAAGATTTGCAAAACGATATTTAAGTCAGCGCCGGGGCGGTGCGTGTTAAGCGAGGTGGAGACGAGGGAATCAGGTGTGAACTGGGGTTTTCTAGTCCCTGGTCCCTAATCCCTAGTCCCTTCTCGAGCGGAGCGAAGACAATGGCGATTACGAAAGCGAAAAAAAGCGAGAAGATCAAGGTGCTGGCCAAGGAGCTGGAAACCTCAACCACGGCAATCATCGGCACCTTCAACAAGCTCACCGTGGCCAAGGACTACGAGCTGCGCAAGACCATTCGCGAGGCGGGCGGACGCTATCGCGTGGTCAAGAACAAGCTGGCCGCGATCTCGGGCACGGGCACGCAGGTTGAAGCCGCGCTCAAGGGATTGAAGGGCGTGAACTCGGTTGCGTTTACCGCCGGCGATCCCGTGGCGCTGGCCAAGGTGTTTGCCAAGTGGGCCGGCGAAAACACAGCGGAGTTCCAGTTCAAGCTGGCCATCGTTGACGGCAAGCTGTTGAACGTTGAAGAAATCAAGGCACTGGCCACGATGCCGGGCAAGGATGAGATTTATGCGAAGCTGCTCTTCCTGATTAGTGCTCCGGCGCAGCGGCTGGTTACAGTGCTCAATGCCGCTGGCCGCGATCTGGCGGTGGTGATCGGCCAGGGCGTGGAGAAGGAAAAGTTTGCTGCGGCGTAAAAGGTGAGCCAGTAGTGAGTAGCCAATAGCCAGTAGTTTCGGCTATCGCGTTAAATCTACTAACTATTGGCTAATGGCTATTGGCTGCACTTAAGGGTTTTGGCTGCACGTCACTTGGATGGGGCGCTGGTCTGGCGCATCGGAAACCACTACGTGGGGCAGCCTTTTGGACGGGAGTTGTGGCCCGTCAAGCAAATTCAAACGATTGTGATTGGAGAAGAAAAATGGCGGTTCGTCCAGAGTTAGTTGAAGAGATCGTGAGTTTGAGCCTGCTGGATGCGGCAGCTCTTGTGAAAACGTTGGAAGAAAAGCTTGGCGTTTCGGCCGCGGCGGCTGCTCCGGTGGCTGTGGCGGGCGGCGGCGCTGGTGCGGCTGCTCCGGCGGTTGAGGAGAAGACCGAGTTCCAGGTGATCCTCAAGGATGCCGGCGCCAATAAGATCAACACCATCAAGGCTGTACGCGAAGTTACCTCGTTGGGTCTGAAGGAAGCCAAGGACCTGGTAGACGGTGCTCCGAAGGCCTTGAAGGAGAATGCGACCAAGGAAGAGGCCGAGGCCATCAGGAAGAAGTTTGAAGGCGTGGCCACGGTCGAGGTCAAGTAAACGGCCCTCGACTTGCAAGGACGCGGAAGACGCGCTACGATAAAGGTTGCGCGTCTTTCCGGATCATGCCTGTTTTACCTGGTTTGAGTCCGGCAATCGGCGCGTTCTTTCGTGACATTAACGGTGACTTCGGGCATTCGCGCTGGAAGCTGAAATTCGAAGCTCTGCAGCGCGAGGGTGCAAGAGGTTGTCAAGTGCTTTCAGGTCAATGATTTGTTCGAGGTCAGGCGGGCAAATTGATTGGCCATGGTTGAGCGGCTGGCGAGCGAGCGGCAGAAGCGAAGATTGGGATCGGCGAGAACAGGGCACAAGAATTCGGATGGGAGCACTGGCGTTAAGCCACGCTCGTGAGGTATTGCGTCCTCGCGGGCTTTTCGTGTCAGATGGGAAATTTTTCCAGGACAGAGGTTCTTTGACCTCCCATACGCCCTGCGCACACAAAATCCCTTTGCGGTATTTTCCGGAAATCCGGATCTACCGCACCTCACGCTTCACCAATTGAGCGCAGTCTAGCCTAACAACCCGGCGGACGGCAATGGCCCAAACGCGTTTTTAACGCGGTTCTCAACCGACCCCTGACCAGGGTTTAAAGCGGCGCAGGTTTGGCTCAACGAGCGAAACCGGCCCGCATGCGATGACGGAAGCCTCGAGTTCTGTGGCGTGCCCGTCTGGTTTTCGACTGTAAGAAAGCAATCTGCCGGCACCCCAGAGACTCGGGCGCCGGCCCGGCGTCCGCCGCGGCGCATGCCGGATCGACGAGGCTCAGAGGTGATCATGTCTAACGAGAAGCGCGCGATTCGCAGCCGGCTCGATTTTTCAAAAATTCCCACCGCAACCCAGATTCCCAACCTGATTGAAGTGCAGCGGCGCAGCTACGAGCGTTTTCTGCAGATGGACAAACTGCCCAATGAGCGCGACGACTCGGGCCTGCAGTCGGTTTTTGTCTCGGTATTCCCGATTACGGATTTTCGCGGCATCTCGCAGCTCGACTTTGTCGACTTCTCGATCGGCAACTGGGAGTGCAAGTGCGGACACCTTAAGGGGCTGCATCACCTGCGCACCGCCTGCGTGCATTGCGGGGCCATGGTGATTACCGATCCCTTCCTTCCCGGCGACGTGCTCTGCCAGAAGTGCGGCACCTACAACAAGAACATGCCCGAC
>JASHVU010000158.1 GCA_030044455.1 Acidobacteriaceae bacterium
CTAGCGCAGCTCGCGCTCAACTCCGGCGACCGCGTAGGATTGCTGGTGTACGGGCAACAGATCCAGCAGCGCGTCCTGCCCGGTCGCGGTTCAGCGCACCTCAGGCAGATTGTCGAGGCCCTCGCGCTGGCCAAGGCCGAACCGAGCGAGGCCGACCATCTGCGCGCGACGGCCACGCTCAATCGCTATCAGCCGCGCCGCGCGCTCATTTTGTGGATCACCGATCTGGCCGAAACGGCGATGCGACCCGAGGTGATCGACGGCGCCATGCAGTTGCTGCACCGGCATGTGCTCTTGTTTGTAGCCATGGCCCAGCCCGAGGTTGAAGTCTTGGCCGCCGCCCGGCCCAAGAATATTGAGCAGATGTTCCGCGCCTCGGCCGCACAGGAACTCACCAGCCGGCGCGAACTACTGCTGGCGCGGCTGCGCGAGCAGGGCGCGCTGACTCTCGACCTCGACCCCACACAACTCACTTCAGCGGTGCTGAACCAGTATTTGCGGGTGAAAGAGCGGGCGATGGTGTGAGGGTTTGGAGGGGCTACTTTCCTTCCCAAATTACGCTGTAGTCATTGCCTATCGCCAGCGTCACGTCCTTGTCTGCATTGAGATCCAGAAGTTTGATCGCGGGAACGCGACAGCCAGACTGCGAGTTATTGTTCCAGTAGCTGTCGGAGCAATCCTTAATTACAATTAAGTGCTTTCCATCTGGCGACAATCTTGGTTCAGTCCAGTTCGCCCGGTCGTCACCTGCGATCCTTTGTGGCTGACTTCCTTGGGGCTGCGACCCGTCAAGGTAGAAACGAAAAACCGAATATCTCTGACTCTGCATGGACGAGATCGCGATGCCCTTACCGTTTGGCAACCACGTGGCACCCGCCAGTCTTCTGTCTGACGCGATCAGGTTTTTCGATTGTTTGCCGTCCGCTGTGGCCAGCCATACCGAACCACTAACTTCCTTCTTCTCGGGACCGCGCAGGAATATGAGCATGGTCCCACCGGGGGACCACCGCGCTTCATATCCTGGAGCGATTGGAACGGGGCTCCCTCCGTTCTTATCCACGACAAAGATCTCGGTATTATGAGCGCCGATCAGGTTCTTCTCTGAATCTCCAACGGCCAATGCGGTGAATACAATTTTCGCTCCGTCGGGAGACCAATCTGGAAAACAGGCGCCACCTTTCATGTCTGTAATCTGCCGCCTTGCTGTTCCATCGGTATTCGCCACTTCAATCTGCCCAAGACCTCCGCTTTTCCAAGTGCAATAAGCAAGCTGAGATCCATCCGGAGACCAAGCCGGATGCGCCCCTCCGCTAATGATCCTTCGTGGCCGGGGATTCTGGGCATCGATTACAAAAATGTCACTGTCGACCTCTTGGCCGATTTGCCCGCCATATGCCGAGACGTTTGTAAAAACTGGCACTTCAAAGGCCAGTTCTTTGATTCCCAGAGCCGCGATGCTCACAGGTGAGTCCTGTCCGGCTCCAGTCAAGGATCCAGTGCACAAAATCAGTAGAACTATCGAAAAGCGTTGATTCATGGTGTCATTGTACGGCGGTACCAGTGATGATCTGCATCCTGCCACATTCCGCTCGAAGCCATCCGGCCCTCCTTCCAAATTCGCGGTTTAGGCGCAGGCTACAGGAGACAGTCTCTATGCCCACTGGATAGTGGCCAACGTATGATTTCCTGACAGATACCGGAACAAATCTGGACACAAGCTTCGCAGGTGTCGCACTTGAGTCCGAGTGCATGTGCCTGGGCTCAGGGACTTGCCCGCAGTAAATCGATTTGTATTTGCCTTTTTGCTCTGGTTCGGGGTTGAAGCGTCGTGCTAAGATTCCTTCGATCCTGAAATGCTCGCGCCGCGATGCGCCATCATCCCGTTGAGAAAGAGCTCTCTATGAAATCCGCCAAGGCTGCCTCGAAGGCCAGTGACGCGACTCCTGCCTACAAAAATCCAAAGCTGCCCAGCGCCGCGCGCGTCGCCGACCTGATGAAGCGCATGACGCTTGAAGAAAAGGCTGCGCAGATGCTGTGCATCTGGCAGGGCAAGGCGCAAACCATGGTCGACGAGAAGGGCGACTTCGACCTGGCCAAGGCGAAGAAGTCGTTTCGCGATCGCAGAGGACTAGGACAGGTGGGCCGGCCGAGCGATGCCGGCGGCGGCAAGAAAGCGCGCGCGATGGCCGAGTTGACCAACGCGATCCAGAAGTTCTTCCTCGAGAACTCGCGGCTCGGCATTCCGGTCATCTTTCACGAGGAGTGCCTGCATGGCCACGCTGCACCCGACGGCACCAGCTTTCCGCAGCCTATCGCACTGGGTGCGACATTCAACCCCGAGTTGGTCGAAAAGCTTTTCACCATGACGGCCCTCGAGGCTCGGCTGCGCGGCGCGCATCACGCGCTCACGCCGGTAGTGGACGTAGCGCGTGAGCCGCGCTGGGGCCGCGTGGAGGAGACCTACGGCGAAGATCCCTATCTCGTCTCGCGGCTCGGCATTGCCGCCGTGAAAGGCTTTCAGGGCGACCGCAAATTCCGCGACAAAAAACATATTCTGGCTACACTCAAACATTTTGTGGGCCACGGGCAGCCGGAGTCGGGCATGAACTGCGCGCCGGCCAACGTCTCGCTGCGCGTGCTGCGCGAAACCTTTCTCTACACCTTTCAGGAAGCGCTGCGCGAAGCCGGAGCGGTCACGCTGATGGCCTCGTATAACGAGATCGACGGCGTTCCTTCGCACGCCAACAAGTGGCTGCTGCGCGATGTGCTGCGCAAGGAGTGGGGCTTTAGAGGCTTCATCGTTTCTGACTACTACGCGATCTGGGAGCTTGGTTACCGACCCGACACGCACGGCCATTTCGTGGCCAAAGACCGCAAGGAGTCGTGCAAGCTGGCCGTTGAGGCTGGAGTCAACATCGAGCTGCCCGATCCCGATTGCTACCTGAGCCTGGTGCCGCTGGTGAAGGCGGGGGTGCTCAAAGAAAAGCAACTCGATGAGCTGGTTGCGCCGATGCTCTATTGGAAGTTCGAGCTGGGGCTTTTCGACGATCCGTATGTGGATCCCGAGCTGGCCGACCGCGTCGTGGGATGCGACGAGCACGTTGAGCTGGCGCTCACGGCCGCGCACGAGAGCATTACGCTGCTGAAGAACGAGAACAACCTGGCGCCACTCGATCTCGACAAGATCGGCACCATTGCGGTGATCGGCCCCAACGCCAACCGCACGCTGCTGGGCGGCTATAGCGGCGTTCCCAAGCACGAAGTCACAGTGCTCGAAGGCATCAAACAGAAGGTTGGCAAAAAGGCCAAGGTTCTTTACAGCGAGGGCTGCAAGATCACCATTGGCGGCTCGTGGAACCAGGACGCTGTGGTGGCAAGCGACCCCGCGGAAGACCGCAAGCAGATTGCCGAAGCTGTGAAGGTGGCAAAGAAGGCCGACGTGATTGTGCTGGCTGTCGGCGGCAACGAGCAGACATCGCGCGAGGCCTGGAACCTGCAACACATGGGCGACCGGACGAGTCTCGACCTCATAGGTCGTCAGGAAGAACTAGTGAAAGCCATGCTCGCGCTGGGCAAGCCGGTGATCGTTTTTCTGTTCAACGGCCGGCCGCTGTCGGTCAACCTTCTCGAGCAGCAGGTTCCGGTCATCTACGAGTGTTTCTATCTTGGGCAAGAAACAGGCCGAGCAGTTGCCGACGTTCTCTTCGGCGAAACCAACCCCGGCGGCAAACTGCCTATTTCATTTCCGCGCTCGGCCGGTCATGTGCCGGTCTTCTACAACTACAAGCCGTCGGCACGGCGCGGCTACCTGTTCGACGATGTCTCGCCGCTCTACGCCTTCGGCTACGGCTTGAGCTATACAACCTTCAAGCTCGAAAATGCGCGCCTCACCAAAAAGCGCATCGCGCGCAACGGCTCAACTCAGGTGCTGGTGGACGTGACCAACACCGGCAGCCGCGAAGGCTCTGAGGTTGTGCAGCTTTATATCCGCGACGTGGTCAGTTCAGTGACGCGGCCGGTGAAGGAGCTGAAAGGCTTCAAGAAAGTGTGGCTCAAGCCCGGCGAAACCACGACGGTCGCCATCGCCATCACTCCTGCATCGCTCAGGTTCTGGGACGTGAACATGAAGTACGTTGTGGAGCCGGGTGATTTCGACATCATGATCGGGACATCGTCGCGCGACAAGGACCTGGCCAAACTGAAACTGGTCGTCACTGAATAATGGGTGCCCCCGGTCCCCCGCATTTGGGGACCGGGGATGCCAAAACGCGACAACGACAACAAACGCCGGGAAAGACGAGGCGGTTATGAAGCAGACACTTACTTTTGCTGAGAAATTCGGATACAGCCTGGGTGACCTGGCGGCGAACTTCGTCTTCCA
>JASHVU010000159.1 GCA_030044455.1 Acidobacteriaceae bacterium
ATCATTCGACCCACCCGACGCGAACCTGCCCGGCGGCAAGGGAACCTGCCTCTCAAGTGTCGCAGCCGGCACCTGGTTCTGGGTCGACCCCATCAACAACGAAGTTTTTGTGGGAACGATCCACGGCATGACCGGACCCGACATTCACAACCTGCTCTACCGCACCCACGCCGCAGTCTACGCGCGCCCGTCGACCCTTCAAAAAAAGCGCGATCTACGCGAACAAGATTGTAGCCGCTATTCTTGTGAAACCGTGATATGGAACGGCACCCGGACAATGACCGCATGATTCACAACGGCAAACATTCGCGAAAACAAGTCGGCGCCCACACCCTTCAACGTTTCAAAGTTGGCGTTGAGTGCGACCACGCTGCCGCGTAGTTTTACGGCCTGACTACGCTCCACCGCGAAGGTGACACGCACATCTGGCCGTCCATCGCCGTCAAGATCGATCTCCCCGTCCACCACGCCTTGCCCATCACCAGCGTCAGGGCAAACCACAGGCCGATCATGATGGCGATCGAGTGGGGATTGGCGGCCAAGGGCAGAATGGAGCCGGGAAAGATGGCCGTGCGGGTGTAGGCGGCCGGCAGAATAAGCGAAGGCGTCACCATGAAGCAGAACGGCGTGTCGCCCGATACCATGCGCTCAATGGGGATGCTCATGGTGCCGCGTCCGGCGATAAGCGTAGTGATGAAGCCGATGGGGAAAAGGAATCCCAGTGCGACAAAGAAGATTCTCCGCCAGCGATAGGTTGTACCGGTGCGCATCATCATAAAAAACAGGCCGGTCATGAAGAGGATGGCAGCGACGGCGCCGATATGAAGATTGCGGCCTGAGTTCACGAAGGTGGGAGTAAACATCAACAGCGACCAGAGCGCGATGGGAAGAGTGAGCAGCACCGAACAGCCGGTGCTGCGATAGGCCGGCGCCGGGAGCTTCAGGCTGCTAGCCATAAGAAATCCTTTCGAGCAGGATGCGGATTCCGCTCAGCGCATACCAGCCGACAAGCAGCAATGCGGTCATGCGCCCTACGGTCACCAGGGCGGCGGAGCGCCTGATCCAGCTCAGCGTCAGCAGTGGTGTGAACCAGATCGCCGTGGCAACGAAGAATGACGTGAAGAACAAAAGCGAAGCGCCAAGGTTTTGAAGTTGCGCCGCGCGCACCGCGGCTACCAGGAATGGCGGGCAGAGATTAATTCCGGTCAGGAACCCGAGAACCAGTGCGCCGGAAGGCGGCCGCCGCGGCTTCGGGCCGATCTGCACCAGGTTTTCAGTTGGGTCAATCAGGCGGCAGCGCGGATGCGGCCATCCCGCGGCGTAAACCAGCAACGCTGCGGCAAGAGCCAGTTCCACCATGCCGTAAATCCAGTTGCGAGCGGCCCACGACGCAGGCATCGCCGACCCGATCTTCCAGGTAATGACGGCAAACATGAGGTACCCGGCAAGGCGGCCGGCAAGGAAAATGCCCAGCCGTTTGCCGTGCCGCCGCAATCCTTGTGGCTGGGTTATCATCCACGGCAGCACCACGGGTCCACACGAGGCCAGGCACACCGGTCCCGTCGCGAGTCCCAAAACGAACGCCTCGGCGACGCTCGTCGATAAATACACTCCAGCCATCTTACCCGGAGCTTAGCCCGACCCGCAGCCCGATTCCGTGATTCACATCACCCGGGCAGGGCGGAGGAAAAAATTCATCTCCGCGCGCGCCCCGCGCTACTTCAGCACGTCCATCGCGATCGCGGTCATGGCCGTTACGCCGGTTGGAATCGCCGGCTCATAATCCGGCGCGAAGAGCGGCGAGTGAAGACTGGGCAGCGGCACTCCCGTTTTCAGGCTTTCGGCCAGCTTGCCGGGATCGGCAGCGCCAAGCCAATACATCACGAAGGGAATCTGGCCGTCGAGCGAGAACAGCCCTGCATCTTCGCTGCCCATCACCGGCTCTGTGGGGAGCACGTGGTCTTTGCCCAGCGCCTCAGATGCAAATCCGCGCAGCCGCTCGGCGAAGGCCGGGTTATTGACGGTCACGGGCGTGGATTCGACGATGCTAAGGGTCGGCATTCGGTCGGCGGGTACGCCATATGCTTCGGCAAGACCGTTCGCTGTGCGGCGAATATCGGCCACAATCTGATCGCGCTCCTCGGTCGAGAATGTCCTCAACGTGAGGCCCAAATCTACCTCGTCGGGAATGATGTTGTTCTTCGTTCCGCCATGAATGGTGCCCACTGAAAGCACCGCCGGCTGCTGCGGATCGATCTGCCGGCTGACGATCGATTGCGAAACCAGGACAAACTCTGCAGCCAGAAGTATCGGATCTTTGCCCGACTGCGGTTGCGAGCCATGGCTGCCCACACCGCGAATCACCAGCTTGAGACTGGTTGCGCTGGCCATGATCGGCCCGCTGCCGATGGCGACCGATCCCGCGGGGACCGTGGGCGAGTCGTGCTCGGCAATAATAAAGTCGGGTTTGCCAAAGCGCTGGTAAAGATTATCGGCCAGCATCGCCGCCGCGCCCTGAATCACCTCTTCGGCAGGCTGGCCAACCAACATCAGCGTGCCGTGCCATTGGCTCTTGCGCTGGACCATTTCTTTCGCCACGCCGATTAGCACCGTCATGTGCAGATCGTGGCCGCAGGCGTGCATCACCGGAACTGGCTGACCATCCGGCCCCGGCTCCGTCACGCGGCTTGCGAAATCAAGGCCGGTCTTCTCCGCCACCGGCAAGGCATCCATATCGGTGCGGATCATCAGCCGTGGTCCGGGGCCGTTTTCGAGGATCGCAACCACGCCATCCGCCTTCGTGCCATCGTCGTACTTTCCCACATGCTCGGCCACCGTGTAGCCCAGTTTGAGAAGCTCGTGTGCAAGGTAAGCTGAGGTCTTATCCTCGTGCCGCGAGAGCTCGGGATTCTCGTGAAAGTGTTTGTAAATCTCGGTCAACGCCGGCAGTTGTTTCTCAGCAGATGCCGGCAGATCGCTGGGCGCCTGCGCGGCAATGGGCGAACAGGCGGCAACAGCACCAAGGAAAAGAACGGCGAATCGGGGCGTCATGGGGTTGTGCTCCCGGGACAGGAAATTGGTATCTCGCCAGCCTAGCACACCGGTCCCGGCGATCGGTTGGCTCCTCGCAGACCCTTATTGCGCGCCGTGCTTGCGCAGCAGTTTTTCGATGTCAGGGTGGCCATTGGCCGTGGCCAGCGAAAGTGCTGTCGATCCGTCGTTGGCCTTCAAATCCAAATTTGGATGGTAGTCGAGCAGCAACTTTACTATGTCGGTGAACCCTCCGGCCGACGCCGACATTAGCGCCGTATACCCGTTATTGTCGCTGTCTCCCACGTTGGCGCCATGCTCAAGTAAAAGCTTCACCAGGTCCGCCTGGCCGGTGGCAACGGAATACAACAGCGGTGTCTCGCCCTTCACATCCTTTCCATCCACTTTCGCGTCTTTGTCCAGCAGCAGCTTTGCCGAATCCACAGCGCTGGTCATGGCGGCAAAATCAAGTGCGGTTTGGCTTTGGTCGTTCTTAATGTTCGGATCGGCGCCTTTGTCGAGCAAGAGCTTGATCAAGTCGGGGTGGTGAGCTACGGTGGCCACAAAGAGTGCCGTAAAGCCGCTGGAATCCTGCGCATTCAAATTCGCGCCCGACTTGATCCAT
>JASHVU010000160.1 GCA_030044455.1 Acidobacteriaceae bacterium
CGAAATCCCCCGGCCAAGGTGTAGAACAAGACCACCGCGGCGGCGAGGAGCGACGCGCGAAGGAAAGGCCACCCCGCAAATACCATAACTGTCTGAGCCACTGCGCAAAGGCTGACGCCGGCGATCAGCAGCATCATGGAAGCCATGCAAAGCGCGACCACGGATCGAGTGGAGCTGCCATAGTGGCGGGCGATGAAACCGAGGACGGTGGGATTCCGGGTGCGCGTATATTCAGGCAGCAGCCAGAAAGCGACGACCAGCAGCGCGGGAATCGCACCGATCCAATAAAAATGGCAAGCGAGCATGCCGTACTGGGCTCCGAGAGCCATCATGGCGAAGAGCTCAAGCGAGCCACAGTTTGCTGCAATGCAGGCGGCCGCACAGACCCATAACGGCAGAGACGACGTGGCATTGAGATATTGATTCGAATCGCCTTTACGGCGGGCCGACCAGATGCCGGTAAGGATGAGTCCAGCGAAATAAAGTGCGACAATCGCGATGCTAACCGGACTCGATGCCATTTTCGGCGTTGTTCTCCTTCAGCGAATTGACACGCATTTGCTCAAGACGCCGCACGTATAACAACGGCCCGCCAAAATGCAGAGGCGGACCGCGCCAAAAGAGATTATCGCTGATGGATTACGGCATTTTCGGAATTACTGTGAACTTTTCAGGGCGGTGCAAGTGGGTTTTTCTTAAGGAACAACTCACTCAGCGGTCGTGGCTCCGGTCTGCATCATTTCAGAAAATGCTTTAGAACCTGCCCATGGTCACGTGAACCACTTCGGGCTTCTCATGGAAACAGAGACCCCGGTCGGTCTCGTCACCGTTCCAAAGCCGCATCGGCTTCCACGTGTCATTTTCATAGGTACCCTGCTCGGCGGTGATGATCTGGCTGCGTATCCAGGGCAGCTTGCCGGGCAGATGAAAGGCGATGCTCGCATCCTCGCCGGTCACCAGAAATTGGTCCGGCCCCAGTTGCGCGATGAGTGCCGAGCCATGCGCATCGCGAGTGCCCGGCGCGCGGCGTCCGTCAGGTTGCGGAAAGCCGAAAGAGACAGTTGCTTGCCACTCGCCGAAGTCGATCTCCTCGGTAGCCTGCCCTGGCTCCTCGACAGCCGTTTTCAGTTTGCCGTCAAATTCGAGCCGCGCAATCTCACGGCTCATGGGGCCGATCAGCGCAAAGTTGGCGCTATGCCGCTTCCAGGGATTATCGCCGAGAATGTTCCAACCAGATTGATCGACACCGAATGGCGAGAATCCGATGGCGCCGTCGCCGAGCGCGTAGAAAAAGAACTTGGCAAAGCTGTCGTCGCGACCGGTTTCAGGAATCCAGAGGGGGTTGTCGGGCCGATGGTATGCGGCCATCACCTGGCGGTAAAAGGGCGAGTCATCGGTATAGATGTCAGGGCCGATCAAATCGATGGAGGGGGCCAGCGCGCGCCATAGACCGAGCATTTTCTGCACCGCGCCGCCGCTTGGGTAGCCAATGCCCGGGGTGTCCAACTGCCGTTCAGGAAGTTCTGCTGCGGGGTAGTCGATCCACACGTTGATGTAATAAGGAACGTTGAATTCCTGCTTGCCGGCGGCAGCAATTTCATTGATGTACTTCGCCTGGTAATAAACCTGAAAGGTCTCGTCCGCTTCAGCTCCAAAGACCTCTTTCCAGGTTCCCGGCTGTTTATGGGCAGCGGCCAGCAATTCGCTTGGCACCTGACCGGTGAAAGCGCGGTTCGCCTCAGGAGAGTTATCGCGGATACTGCCGATGTTGCCTGATTCGTTTTCTACCTGAATCATTAGAACCGTGTGTGCATCGCCGTCGATTTGCTTAAGATGTCGCGTCAACGCCACGAAGGCCGACTTGTCTGCCTCGAGAGTGTTGCGCGACAGGGGCGAAAGGACGTCGATCGGCTCACCGTCGGGCCGAATGACGTTGGGAAAGCGCTTGGGGTCGCTTTTCACCCATGCCGGAACGTAGTGCATATTGCCGTTCTTCCACGTGCCAAACCAAAGAAGTACGACGTGCAGGTTGTGCGTGCGCGCGCCTTCCACCAACTGATCCACATTGGTATAGTCGAATTGCCCCTCGCGAGGTTCAAACTGTTCCCAGTAGACCGGTGCTTCCATCGTGTTGGCGTGCAATGCTGCCATCGATTCCCAAACCTGGGGCAGCTCACTCGGCCAGGCGCTGGAGTTGTGGATCTGGCCGCCAAGGATGAGGTAAGGCCGGCCATCCACGAGCAAGGTGTAGCGTCCGTCCTTCTGTTCCAGCCGGGGAGCTTCGGAAGTCTGGGATAGCAGGCAGGGTGTGAGAGCCATCAGGAAGGCAAACGAAAAGACGAAGCTCCGCAATCTGGCGTCGATGCAAAACACGAAATCTGACATGGGTAAAGACTGTAAACGATAATGTAATCGTTTGCAATATCCACATATACCCTCTATTCTTGGTGAGCGGAATCTACGCATTGGGACGATTCTCTGGGAGAATTCGCGGCAAGCGGGTTGTTTGTGCGATATTCGATCCGGTGCCGATTGAATTCGATTGCAGAAGGCCGAGTGTTCCTTGACAGAGAAAAATCCGCCTGCCTATATTGAATTCCTGGCTGCGCGAGCCGCGCGCGCCAGGTTGCGCGGGCTGTCGGTTGATGCCGCACAGTCGCGCGAAGAAGACAGACTTCCTTACCCAAACCAGCGCTTCCCGCCTGTCGCTGTGGAGAGGTCATGAACGAGCATCACCGACTGAGCATGAGCCGGCGCGATTTTCTGCGCAGCACCATCGGCGCCACCACCTCGCTGGTCTGCTCGTATCCTCTCCATGCCTTTGCCGCCAAGGGGGTTGCAGGGCAAA
>JASHVU010000161.1 GCA_030044455.1 Acidobacteriaceae bacterium
ACCCCCCCGGTGTGGGCTCCGGCATCAAAGAACGATATGGGCCAGCAGGCGATCCCGTTCACTTTAACTCTGACGCCGTGGAGCATGAATGTGGTGCTGATCCAGTAGCGTTCACTGCCCGTTGCCTACGGCAATTTCCGGAGGAAGGCTTGGGAGATCGCCGTAAACTTTCATCATGGTTTTCACGAAGCGCCTGCGTGAAGGCGTTCGCCGCGGCGACATCACATGCAGTGTTCGCATCTGGCAAAGCCCCCGCGTGAAAGTGGGGTACCGCTACCGCATGGAGGAAGGCGAGATCGAAGTGGACTCGATTGAGCCGATCGGGTTGCCCGATATCACTCCGGAATTGGCGCGGGCCTCGGGATTTCTGGGAGTCCTTGACCTGCTGAAGGTGGCAAAGCACGGCCGCGGCGAGAAGATTTATCTGGTGCGCTTCCATTACATCCCGCCGCGACGCACGAAGACGAAACCCTGAGCGGCTCACCTCTGCAGCGCGGGTTTCCTGACCGGCTGCAAGCGTGGGCCTCCGGACCGGCGCCCCTCCCTATTCCTTATTCCCTTGTCTCATCCCCGCAGCCAATAGGGCATCGGCTTCACGGCGTTCAGAGCCGCGAATTCCTCGTCGCTGATCTTGAATGCTGCCGCGCTCACGTTTTCTTCGAGGTGTATGACGGAGCCGGTTCCGGGAATCGGGATCACGACCGGCGAGCGGCGCAACAGCCAGGCCAGAGAAACCACGGCCGTCGTTGTCCCCCGCTCGCGAGCAATCTTTTCGACTGCTGCGTTGGCCTGACGGCCCTGCGCCATCGGGCCCCACGGCAAAAACGCAATACCCTGCTCTTCGCAATAGTTGAGAACAAAGTCCCACTCGCGGTCGCTGAAGCTGTAACGGTTCTGCACGCTGACGATGGGCACAATCTTCTGCGCGCGCTTTACGTACTCAAGCGCCACGTTTGAGAGCCCCACATGGCGAACCTTGCCCTGTTCCTTGAGGCGCGCGATTGCCTCTATCGAGGCGTCGAACGAAACGGCCGGATCGGGCACATGCAATTGGTAAACATCGATGCGTTCGAGGCGCAGTCGCTTCAGGCTGCCTTCAATCGCCTCGGCAATGTGTGTGGGACTTGCATTGTGCTGCCAGATTCCGGGCCCATGCCGCGTCCAGCCAACCTTGGTCGTTACGACAACGCCCGCCGGGTAAGGAGAAAGCGCTTCGGCGATAAGCTCTTCACTCACATCGGGCCCGTAGGAGTCGGCGGTGTCGATAAGGTTCACGCCCAATTCCACGGCGCGGCGCAGCGTGGCCAGCGCGGCTTGTTTGTCGGAGGGAGGGCCCCAGATGCCCGGCCCCGTGATGCGCATGGCGCCGTAGCCCATGCGATTCACGGTCAGGTCCCCGCCAAGAGTGATAGTACCGGCCACAGCGGCGGGCAACGATGCATTGCTTGATGGCATTCTTTCTCCTGCGCTGTTAGCGGTTAGCCTTTAGCCGTTAGGTGTTAGCTATCCGGCGTCAAACCGTGCAGAACTGCCTATTAGAGCATTCCAACGTGGTCGGCGCGGCCTTAGATGAAAAAACTCAGGCCGGTTCTCGGCAGAAAGCAGCTGGAAGCAAGTAGCTAAAAGCTAATAGCTAACAGCCTGCATCTACACCGTCACCTCCCATCCCGGCTCGTATGTGCGCCCCCAATAGCTCATAGCCTCTTCATCATTGAGGACGTGCGCGTTCTCGGGATCGAGATGCAATTTGCGATCGACGAACCACGCAATGTTCGAGAGCAGCAGCATGGTCACGCTTACATTCGCCACCTCGATTGGCGAATGCAGTTGCTCGCGCCCCTGGATTGCGGCAATCAGGTTGGCGAAGTGCGCATCGGTCATCGAGTCATGGCCCACAAGGTCAGTCGACGAGGTATGGGTACCAACGCGGAATTGGTCGGTCTGCTTGCCCTTCCAGTCGAAGACGTCGTATCCGTCGCGATCGATCACCACCGTACCCTTGGTGCCGAAGATCGCTGAGCCCCGATCGCGCCCGTATTCCTTCATCCCCTGGCAGCTGCGGCCTTCCCAGCTGATGGTCTTGTCCTTGTAGCCGAAGTCGGTGATGAGGGTGTCGTAAAACTGCCAGTCGTCCTTGTATTGATAGCGGCCGCCGGTAGACGACACGGTCAGCGGATTTCCCACGGCGAGCGCCCAGCGGCAGACATCCACTTCATGCGTACCGTTGTTGAGCGTCTCGCCGGTTCCGTAGCGGCGCAGCCAGTGCCAGTTGTAAGGATGGATGTTGTCCTTATACTCGCTGCGTGGCGCCGGCCCCTGCCAGAGATCCCAGTTGAGCGTCGCGGGCACCGGAACGGGCTTTCCAATCCCCATCGAGCCGCGAACGTTGGCGTACCAGGCTCGCGCAAGATAGGTTTCGCCTATGTATCCCTGGTGAATCTGCTCAATCATTTTGATGGAGTAGTCCGACGAACGCTGCTGGTCACCCACTTGCACCAGCTTGCCGTACTTCTTTTGCGCGGCCACAATCAGTTCGCCCTCGCGCGGATTCTGGCTCGAAGGCTTTTCGACATACACGTGTTTGCCCGCCTTCAGCCCCAGCACCGCCATCGGCGTGTGCCAGTGATCGGGCGTGGCAACTGTAATCGCATCCACATCTTTTGAGGCCAGCGCGTTGCGAAAGTCACCCTCCGCCCTGGGTGCGTAGCCGAGTTCCTGCTGCGCTTTGTCAGAG
>JASHVU010000162.1 GCA_030044455.1 Acidobacteriaceae bacterium
TTGACCGCGTCGTGTTTCTGGGCTCTGAAGGCGGCTCTCATCCCGAAAAACTCAAAGGCCGAAAGCTCTATCTGGTGGCTCGGGATGACACCAGCGGCGACGGCCTGCGTCTGCCCGGCATCAAAGCGCACTATGCCAAAGCCCAGGAGCCGAAGAAGCTCGTCATCGTAAACGGATCGGCGCACGCGCAGTACCTCTTTGGCACCGATGAAGGGCCGCGGGTATTGAACGAAATTCTAAACTTTATAACTCAGAAATAGCCGGCGTGGGCGCCTCAGTGGGTGCCCCGGGTCCCTCGCGTTTGGAGACCCGGGAGGACGGGCCCGATTCACCACCGAGCCCATCGGTGCTTGCACCCCGCGTCTCAAGCCAGTAGTGGAAGCCATCCACAATCGCCAGCAGCGCTGCCTGGTTCATATCGCTGCTTACTCCTGCGGTGATCCATGGATCGTAACCATCGGCGTGGAAGCTCACCGTCACGCGCACATGCGCGGCAGAGTCATGCGCCGACACATCGAGCGCGGCAACCGTGAAGGTGCCTAGCCTCATTTCTGCCAGCGCCGGATACCACTTTTCCAGTTCCTTGCGCATGGCCTTGGTGAGCGCGTCCACCGGTCCGGCGCCCTCGGCGCGCGAAGTGGTCACCGTGGTGTCGCCCACGCTGAGCGTCATGAACGCCTGCACAAATCGATTGCCAATCTCATCGCTCTCGTCAAAGACGCGCCAGCTGCGAATGCTGAACCAGTTGCCCAGCGTGCCCAGCACCTTCATGCAGGCCAGCTTGAACGATACCTCGCTGGCCGTAAATCCGCCGCCCTCGATCATCGCCTGGTTGGCATCAAGCAGCGTCTGCGCCTGCTTTGAGTCGAGCGGTATACCGAGATCCTTCGACAGCAGAACAATGTTCGCGCGCCCCGATTGCCCGTTCACGCCGATCGTGGGAACCGCACCAACCTCAGCTGGATTGCACCACAGATAGGCTCCGGGATTTTTGTTCTCACTCGATCCGTGCATTCCGGCCCATGTGCCGAATGCGCCGGGTCCCACGATCGGCGCGCCGTGCGGAGGATCGAGAGCGAATGCGCCATAGGCCGAATGCGCCAGACCGGTGAGCCCGGCCAGCGATTGCGGCGGAACAAACTCTGCCTCTCCGCGCACCTGCATGGCGCCGATCACCGTGGTCAGATTCACATTGCCGCAGCGCTCACCTGTGCCCAGCAGAGTGCCTTGCACATGCATGGCGCCGGCCAGAATTGCCGCGCGCGTATTCGCCACTCCCAGCCCGCGATCGGTATGGCCGTGGAAACCGATTCCTGCCTGCGGGAAGTCTCTTACCAGCCCGCCAATCACTTCTTCCACTTCCTCAGGGCTCGAACCGCCGTTGGTGTCGCACACCACGACGCGGCTCACGCTCTGCTTTACACATTGGCCAACCATTTCTCGGAAGTAGTCGCGGCCGCGCTTGGCAAAATCTTCATCGCAGGGCGCACCCATCTCGCGCCGCCCGCAAAATGCGTCCATGCCGTGCTCCAGGTCGACGATCACCTCGAAGCCGTTAGCATGCAGGCACTCGACCGTCTCCCACACCATCAGCAGGTTTTCTTCGGGAGTGGTTTCGAGCGAGTGCATCACATCCAGCAGACGCGACTTGACGACCACCACCGCTACGGGAATGCGATTGCGCTGATTCAAAATAAACCGCACATCCGGCCAGTCCTCCACCTTCATTCCGCGGCCGCGGGTTCTGCCGAAGAGTGCCAGCTTCATTCCGCCCGTGTCGATATCGCCCACGGCGCTGCACAGATCGCTCACCAGTTTATTGGCACCGGCAAACCCGATCTCGGCGTATTTGATGCCAAAAGCTCCCATGCGCTCCAGCAGCATCATCGCGTTGGGCACGCTGATTTCGAGGTTCGGCTGCTGCAGCCCGTCCCGCAGGCTGGTGTCGAACAGTTCAACTTTTCTGGTTTTCGTGTGGCTCATGGTGGTCAGGCCTGGTCGAAATGCGCTTTCCGGACAGGGCTCCGGCGACAAGTCCCATTTTCATCATAACGTGATCGCGGTTGTATCGGGCGATTCGCCGCTGATCCCTGACCCCTGTTTCCTCGTTCCCTTGGTCCGTCGCTCCCTGCTTTCATTACACCGCCGGCGCGACTGACGGCTCGCCTAACGCCGATGCGCCGGTGCCGATCTCCTGATCCTTGTACTGCAACTCGTAGAGCTTCCAATAAAGCCCGCGCTGCGCGAGCAACTCCTGGTGCGAGCCCATCTCACGCAGCTGCCCCTTGTGCATTACCAGGATGGTGTCGGCACGCTGCACCGTCGAGAGCCGGTGCGCGATCAACACGCTGGTGCGACCCTCTACCATGCGCTCCAGAGCCGAGCGGATGCGCAGCTCGGTATCGGTGTCGACGCTCGACGTGGCCTCATCCAGAATCAGAATGTGCGGATCGTAAGCCAGCGCGCGCGCAAAGTTAATGAGCTGTTTCTGCCCGGTCGAGAGTGAGTTGCCGCGTTCCCGCACCGGCTCGTCAAACCGCTGCGGCAGGCTCTCAATAAAATCAAGCACGTTCACATCGCGGGCGGCGCGGCGCATCGTCTCGTCGCTGATCGCGTCGTTGCCCATTCGTATGTTGTCGGCGATGGTGCCGGTGAACAGAAACGGGTCCTGCAGCACTACGGCGAAATGCTCGCGCAGCTCATCGAGATCGTGCTCGCTTAGGTCGATACCCTCCAGCAGAATGCGTCCCGCGGTCACCTCGTAGAACCGCATCATCAGGCTGGTCAGCGTGGTTTTGCCCGCGCCGGTGTGGCCCACGATCGCCACCGTCTGGCCCCGCTCGATGGCAAATGAAACGTCTTTCAATATCCATTCGATCTCGTCAATCGCGCACAGCGCGGCGCTCATCCGCGCCGGTTCCGCGCTCAGCTTCTGCGCAGCATCCACAGCCTGCCGCTGAACGTCCGTCAGCTTCTGATACGTGAACCACACGTGATCGAACACGATCCGATTCGACCCGTCGCCGATCTTCGGCTGCATCGGGCTCACAATCTCGGCATCCGTATCCATCAGCTTGAAGATGCGCTCGCATGCCGCCATCGCCGCCTGCAGAATGTTGTACTTGTCGCTCAAATCCTGGATCGGCCGCCAGAAGCGCTGCGAGTACATGT
>JASHVU010000163.1 GCA_030044455.1 Acidobacteriaceae bacterium
TAGCGCCTGATTCTACCGCAATGGAATACTGCGGCATCTCGATAGTTCGGACGAAGGTGACAGACTGGGCAGAGGAAGCGCCGCTGGCTGGCAGCGCCTGGCAAAACAGATGACTGCCCCCCCGAATCATGGGGAGATTTGCTGCAAGAGCAGCTAAGAGTGATCTGCGACTCAAATGCATTTGCATCAGGAATAAGGGCGAGACGATTCTAGCCGGTTTGCAGTTAATTGCAAAGCACAACGATCAAGATCTTCATCGTTTGCGAGACAAAGGGAGTGCAATCACCTATCTCATACGAAGTTGACAATAAATATACTTATATCCTGCGCGTTGTGTTGCACACGAATTAAGCGAAATCTATCGTAATTGTCGAAAGCGTTTTGAAAGTTTCTGTCTTGAACCACATTAGAAATGTCCCCTTGAGCCCACGATAGAAATGACCCCTTTAGAGTGTTTCTGAGGTGTAAAGAATAGGCAGATTGGGGCGAACCGGATTGAGCGCGAGGGAGCGGAATCGGGTAGAGGTTCTGGGCCGAGTGAAGGCGGGCCATATGCGTCTTGTAAAAGCAGCGGAGTTGCTAGGCCTGAGCTACCGTCAAGCGATGCGGATGAGCGCCGTGATCTATCGCGATCCGTCATGGTTGCTCGCGTTGCGCTCAACTAGAATGCTTTCATCATGAGTGCTGCAACATTCTACTGCGGAGTTCTCTTCATTGCATCATTTTGTACATCGACATCCGCTCAACCAACTCCCTTACAACCGGGAGACGAGATTGCTCTTGCCGCTGCAACGCGAGGGCTCTGTCGTAGCCAGATCGCGATGGTCGGCGAAAGCGCGACACATGGCGACGGCCACACCCTGGCTTTCAAGGTCGCCTTGGTCGAGCGGCTGATTGATCAGTGCGGGTTTGACGGTGTCTTCTTCGAAGCCAGTCATTATGAGTTCATCGACCTGAACAGGCGGCTGCGAATGAGACAGACTGTCACTGCGGCGGAGGTGTCGTCCGCCATCGGCGGACTCTGGAAGTTCAATCAGGAGTTCCAGCCGCTTCCCCCGTTTCTGCTCGCAAAGGCGCAGTCGGGAAAAGTGTTTCTCGGGGGGATTGACGACCAGTTGGGCCAATTAGGACAGGACTATGCAAATGTCGAGATGGTCGCCGAATTGTCAGGTCTTCTCCCGCCCGAAGACCGGCAAGCGTGCAGCCTCGCGCTGCATAAGCGCATCTTCAGCGACTATTCTGACAGTTCCCCGTACTCGCAATCGGATCGGGCGCAGATCGAGACCTGCCTGGCGGAAATGGATCGCGCAAACGCACCCGAAAAGGCCGCCGATCTCAAAGAAAGAGAGGAACGGCAGGAAATGATTTCCGCTGGTCAGAGGTGGGTCAGCCGGGATTTCAGCTCCGATACGGAATACATGGTCAATCGAGACCGCTCCATGTTTCAGAATTTTAAATGGCTGGTGAGTCAGAACCCTAAGCGACATAAGATCATCATCTGGGCGGCGACGGTTCACATCGCGAAGCAGGCTGATCCAACCTGGGGCGATCACACCGGTACGAACTTCGGTTCATTCGTGCATCAGAAATACGGCAGCCACGCGTTTGCGCTCGGTTTCTCAGCCCTCACCGGATCCTATCGGCAGCCAGGAACCGGGGTCCAAGAGATACCGTCTGTACCTACGGGTTCGGTGGAGACAAAGACGCTGCAAGGGAATCAATACGGTGCGGTCTACGTGGGTCCGGAGCAACTTGCCGCGATAGGAACCGCCCCGGGAGCGTTCTTCCGGCATTCCTGGCAGACGCTCACATGGCCCAACTTTCTCGATGGCGTCGTTGTCTTTCGGGAGGAGCATCCGCCAACGCGGGCCAAAGGAAATTAACCACCTATGCAAGTCCAAGGCGATAGATGAGTTTCAATCTGGTTTCATCTTGCGAAAGACAACACAATAAATTTGGTGATACGTATCGCGGCCGGGCCAATCGTTGAGTGTCGTCTCAACCTTGAAGCCGACTGAGGTGAGCTCATCGACAAGAATCTCCTGCGGCACGCCGTGTCCGCCGCGATTTTTCGGCACGCCATCAGGAATCTGCGATCCCGGATAAGGGTTCTCGTCGATCACCGCCAAAAGTCCTCCGGGCTTAAGCGAACGGAAAAGGCTTGCGTCGATATCAACTGGCTTTATGAGATGGTGATAGACGAGCCGCATGTATATCGAATCACAACAACCGGCTGGAAGGCCCGTATCTGCCTCAGAAGCCCGGATGGCCGTGATGTTCTTCTCCTTTGCCGCCAAGTCTTTGAGGTGAGTCAGCGCCGCCGGATCGAGCTCGGTCGTGTACACCCTCCCGGACGAACCGACGTGCTGCGCGGCAAGTAAGGCCAAGTCGCCTTTGCCCGCGCCGATTTCCGCAATCGCGTCCCCGGGACGCCAGTGCAACAATGCGGCCAAGCGGTTGGTTTCCTGCTGCCGGGTGTCCTGGCCGCGGCAGGGCACTGCCATTCCCAGTGCACTGAGAACCAACACGATGATCAAGGAGCGTCGAAGCATATTAGGCAGCCTGTTGACGTCGGGATCCTATCAGCAACACCAAGGATATTCCAACGGACCTGTTACGGCTTCACAGAGTGTGCCTATCGAGCCGTTGCGCATTGTTGCTCAGTATGACCATCCAGGACGCCCAGCTCTCAAAACCGCCTACGCGTATCCTCCCAAGGAGGTACTTCGCGCCAGCCTCGAAGGCCTCTGGGCCAGGTACCGCGAATCCGAGCGTGCCCAATTGTCAAGAGGCGATCAGACGATCACGTGGACGAATCAAAGCCGAATGAACCTCATGTTCGACACCTTTACCGTTAGAAATGTATTGCTCATAAGCATTTCCTTATGTACTCTGATTACATTCATATGCTGTCTACCGACCTTGTGTTCAAAGCCATCTCACATCCGGCGAGGCGGAAGATCATCACTCTGCTCTCGGAGTCAAATTGCTCGGTAAAGCAGCTGACCGCCGCATTCGCTATGTCGCAGCCTGCCGTGTCGCAACATTTGCTAAATCTGAAAGAAGCGCATCTCGTCACGTCGGAAAAGATAGGTATGGAGCAGATTTACCGTTTGACGGCAGAGCCAATTCGGATCGTTTTTGAGTGGTCAGGTCAGTACAGACGTTTTTTCGATCCTGCCGGGCATGCTTGGTCCTTTGTGCCAACGAATCACCCGCAGGCACGCCAAACCAATCGAGGGAGAAAAAGGCATGGCCGTTGAAGGCTCGGTGCCGTCTGCCGGCGCTATCGTTCCTCATCTCGTCGTCCGGGATACCGGAGAAGCCCTGGCGTTTTATGAGAAGGCGTTCGACGCGAAGCTGTTGTATCGATCGCCGTCACCGAGCGGAGATGGCGAGCACATGCACCTGAAAGTGTGGAACTCTCTTTTCCAAATCTCTACGGAAGAACCTGAATTCCGGCGCAGACGAGTCGAGGGCGCTCTGTTGGCATCGCCGGAAACTCTTGGAGGGTCTACATGCTTGTTTCAAGTCGCGGTGCCAGACGTGGATGCGGCTTTCAAGCGGGCGGTGGACGAAGGAGCAAGCCCCGCCCTTCCGCCGACGGACATGTTCTGGGGAGATCGCTATTGTTGGCTGCGTGATCCGTTCGGGCACATGTGGGCACTGACAGAGATTCGCGAGGTCCTTTCGCCAAGAGAAGTTGAAGAGCGCATGCGGGCTTTCACCGTGCAGATGAAAGGAACAGGAGAAACTGTATGAAGCGACTCTATTCTGCTTGTGTGATCTTGTCGTGCATCCCGCTTATCGCCCAGACAAAGCCGAATAACAATCAGGACCCGTTCGAATCCCTACGATTTCTCGAAGGAACCTGGAACGCGAACGTGCAAAACAATGCCGCCGTGACCGGCAGCGGGCGCTACACCTTTCAGCGGGAATTGAATGGGCACATCCTTGCACGACACGCCACGAATGATCCGAATTGCAAGGCGCCGGCGACCTTTGATTGTTCGCATGGGGATCTCCTGTACGTATTTCAGGATGCTCCAGGAGCATCTCTAGAGGCCATCTACTTCGATAACGAAGGGCACGTGATCCACTACGACGTTTCGACGCCATCGCCGGACCGAGTCGTTTTCCTTTCCACGCCTGCGGCTGGCCCTCAATTCCAGCTATCCTATGAACTGAAGTCGGGCGTTATGTCTGGCCGATTTCAGATGCGGATGCCGGGGCAAAGCGATTGGCATACATACCTTGAGTGGAGCGGTGAGCGTAGATGACGCGTGATCTTTGGAGACAGCGTGGCGCTTGGGGAAGAATCTGAATGAGCGGAAAATCGCCAATTCACTCATCGACGCACGTCTGCACACAAGTCGCAAAGGCTCCATGATGCTCGCATCCAGCAAGTTGCCGTGGAACGGCCGACGCCTGACAAATGTCTGGTTGTCCGTTGTCCGGTTAACAGGCCAAGTCACTCATTGACCTTCGCTTCTGCCGAATATTCAGGATCGTTCACT
>JASHVU010000164.1 GCA_030044455.1 Acidobacteriaceae bacterium
CGTCAATATCGACCGCGATATGGAGTACGGCCGCGGCTACAACACTTTCGGAGAAGACCCTTTTCTGACTGGCGAAATCGGCGCAGCGGAGATTAAAGGCATCCAGTCGCAGCATGTCATGGCACAAGTCAAGCACTATGTCGGATACGACTCTGACGGCAGCAGCACCTGGATCGACGATCAGACTCTCCACGAGGTCTACGTCGCTCCGTTCGATGCCGCCATCCGGGCAGGCGTGGCTTCGATCATGTGCTCCTACAACCTGCTGAACGGCACCTATGCCTGCGGCAACGAGGCCACGCTGACGAAAATCCTGCGCCAGGAGATTGGTTTCAAGGGATTCGTCACCTCCGATTGGGGTGCGACGCACGCCGTCACCTTCCTCAAAGCCGGTCTGGATATGGAGATGCCCGGTGAACCCGCGCCGGGAGCAGACGACTCATCGCTGGCCTCCTATTTCGATGCCCAGCCGATTCCGCCGCCAGCGCCGCCGACTACGCAGAAGACTGACGAGGGCGATCTGGGCGGCGACATGTTCGGCGGCTATATCCCCGAAGAACCCAAGCCCGGTCCCGACGAGGGCTACGATGCCGGCGTCAAGCTCAGTCGCGAAAAAATCCTCCCAGCGCTGAAAGACGGCACCGTCAGTGTGGCCGACGTTAACCGCGCTGCCGGCCACGTGCTTTATGAAATGGTCCGCTTCGGCTATCTCGACGGCATGTCGAAGCACGAAGTGACCGCGCAATCGATCGAAGAGAACGCCAGGATCATTGAGAAGACCGGCGAAGAGGCCGCAGTGTTGCTCAAAAACGACGATCATGCCTTGCCGCTGAAGGCCGCCGATCTGAATTCCGTGGCGCTGATCGGCCCCACTGCTCTGCAAGTCGACGCCATCGGAATTAACGGTGAGCGCTCGGTTGGTCTGCCGGAACGCCAGATCGGGCCGCTCGAGGCCATGAGAAAGATCAGCGGCGACCCCAACATTCGCTTTGCCGTCGATGATGACATGACCGGCACGACGATTCCCGCCAGCGCCTTCGGCCACAACGGCGCGCCGGGACTCGTCCGCACTGGTGCGGGCGCTGAGACGGTAGACGCGCAGATCGACTTCACCGTGGCCAACGGAAAGGCCCTTCCGCCAAATTCCACCGTGACGTGGAAGGGCCAATTTACCGCGCCCCATGCCGGCGATTACTGGATCTATCTCCAAGCCATGGGCACCAACGCAATCATCAAGCTCGATGGCAAGGGCCTGTGCGGCACCGGCGCAGCGCAGGGCGGAGTGCATGGCGACATTCTGCAGGCCAATCAGGACAACGCCATCCCCACCACCGACCACCTGGATAACGTGCGCCGTCCTGTCGACTTGGCCGCCGGACCGCATGAAATCGAAATCAGCACCAGTCCCGACAGTTCCAATGCGCCGGTCCAGGTTCGTCTCAACTGGTACACCCCCGAACAGCGCAAGGCCGACCGCCAAGCGGCCATCGCCGCGGCGAAGAACGCCAAGATTGCCGTAGTCTTTCTCTGGACTCGCCTGGAGCCGGTCTTCGGCCTACCCGGCGAGCAGAACAAGCTCGTGGATGAGATCAAGGCCGTCAACCCGAATACCATCGTGGTGCTTAATACCAGCCAGCCTGTGGCGCTGCCTTGGGTGAACAAGGTGAAGGCGGTGCTTGAAATGTGGTGGCCGGGGGATGAGGGCGGCTGGTCCACGGCCAACCTGCTGCTCGGCAAATCCAGTCCCGCCGGCCGCCTGCCCGTCACCTGGGCCAAACGGCTTCAAGACTACGCCGCCACCGATCCCAGATATCCAGAGCGCTCAAAGAGAGGCGTGGACCATAAGACTATTTACAGCGAAGGCGTGAACGTGGGATACCGGTGGTTCGACACAGAGAAGATCGATCCGCTCTTTCCCTTCGGATTCGGACTCAGCTACACCAGCTTTGCGTACTCCGGCTTGAAAGTGACCAAGGCTGCCGATGGCGGATTCGACGTGCACGTGACCATCAAAAACACCGGCACAATGGACTCTGATGAGGTTCCGCAGGTCTATCTCGGCGCTCCCAGCGAGATTCCGGCGGGCGTGCAATTTCCCGTGCGTTCGCTGGCCGGCTTCGCGCGCGAGTCCATCTCCGCCGGCGCATCGAAGGACGTGACCATCCACGTCGCACCGCGCCAGCTCGAATACTGGTCAACCAAAGAGGGAAAGTGGCTGCTCCCGACAGGAAAACGCACACTCAGCGTGGGCGCTTCCAGCCGCGACCTGAGGCTGGAGCAAGTTATCGACTGAGATTTCTCTCAAGCCGGCAGAAAGCCGCAGCAAAATTGACGACTTTCTACCGCTTAATGAAAAACCACTGCGAAAGGTACGAAGTGTCAGGGCACGACTTTAGTTGTGCCTACGCGCCGCAGGCGCAACGTATATTAGCCCAGCGTTTCAACGCTGGGAAAGCGGTATTTAAAAGCGCTCAGCCCCG
The DNA here is from genome assembly GCA_030044455.1 of Acidobacteriaceae bacterium. Classification (GTDB taxonomy): domain Bacteria; phylum Acidobacteriota; class Terriglobia; order Terriglobales; family Acidobacteriaceae; genus Telmatobacter. Next base: position 2,481 of record JASHVU010000164.1, read on the forward strand.
TAGGGGCGTTGCAGTTTTAAGACGTCACGGATTTACCCGTGCCGTGAAGACGCTTTCAGTCCACCCGATAAGCCAGATTGTCAAAGATCAGGCCGTCGCCATTCTTGAAAGTGAAATCGACGCGCGAACTCGGGTCGGGCCAGCCTGTACGCAGACGACGCAGTTCTCCAGGCTTGATGGTGAACGTCACTTCGCGCATCTCCGGACAGCGTATCGTCACGGTCGCCTCCTGCGCGCCGTCGTTGTAGACATCGAGACCGACAAAGTAGCGTGGCCAATAAAATCGGAAACCGGCGCTTTCAGCCTTGCGATCGTTGAGCGTTAAGTTAAAGGTGCCGAAGCCGCCGTGCGGCACCCCAATCTTCCATTCACCCTCATCCCAATCAATGGCGCCGGCAGGATACTCGCCGTTGAGCACGGTGCCGGCCGCCAGGTGAGGATCGTCGAATGTAATCATCTGCGCCGGAGCGGCGCCACCTGCGCCTTGCACATCAATCTCGCGTGCCGTGTCGTGGCGAATTCGCAGCACATGCGTCGATGCGTCGAAGGTGTAGCCCGGCTGGTCAAGATTCTTGCGCTTCTCCAACTGTTTCCCTTCGGCGGTCACAAACTCCGGAAC
>JASHVU010000165.1 GCA_030044455.1 Acidobacteriaceae bacterium
GACGTGCATCTCGAGGCGGCGAAGAACAGCATGGCGGTTCGCGCGCTGATGAAGGTTCGCAACGACGGCAAAACTCCACTCGCGCATCTTCCTCTCGAGATCTCTTCAACGCTCAAGTGGGAGCACATTCGCATCGACGGCAAAGATACGCAGTTCACCATGGCCACGCTCAATTCCGACACTGACCACACAGGCCAACTGCGTGAGGCTGCGGTTACCCTTGTCGAGCCGCTTGCCGCAGGAGCAACAATCGAGGTGGACGCGACCTACTCCGGCACGATCACTCCCAATGCGCAGCGACTTACCACACTCGGCACGCCCGATGATCTTGCGCTTCGTTCCGACTGGGACGAAATCAGCCTCGAATTTACTGGGCTGCGCGGATTTGGAAACGTCGTGTGGTATCCGGTGGCGGCCGAGCCGGTCATCCTCGGCGATGGCGCGCGGCTTTTTGACGAGGTGGGCCAGTTGAAGCTGCGCACTGCGAACTCGCGCTTCAGACTGCGGCTGACCGATGAGTTTCCGCATGGCCAGGCGCCCACCATCGCGCTTGTGAATGGCCGCGCCGTTGCGTTGAATGTCGTCGATCCGCCAAATCCGGTTGAGGGGGTGCCGGGGGTGGCAGCCGCGGACACGGGTGATACCACGCTGGGATTTACTGCGCCCAGCCTGTTCGTGGCCATGCGCATGGCTCACCCGGTCACCGATGCAACACTTTGGACAACGGGAACAGACGAGAGCGACATCAAGAATTGGACCACGGCAGCGGCGGCCGTCTCACCGTTCGTAGCTGGATGGCTGGGTGAGAAGGCGCGCACAGAACTCACCGTTCTTGACCTGCCCGACCCGGGCGACGCGCCGTTTGAATCAGGCGCGCTACTGGCAACGGCTGTCCGGCAAGAAGACGAAGGCCAGCTTGCAGGAGTTCTCGCCCGCGCACTCACCCAGGCGTGGATTGCCGGCGCAAATGCGCCTGCGACGCCGTCGCCAAAGCCGGCGTGGCTTGATGAGGGCTTGGCCTACTTCATGGGCACACTGTGGATTGAAAAGCACGACGGCCGCAACCGCGCACTCGAATTGCTTGAATCATCACGTTCGGCACTGGCGCTTGCTGAGCCGTCGAGCCCCGGTGAGAGCCCGGGCCAGCCGCTGTCGCAAGCCTGGTCTCCGGTCTACTACCGCACCAAGGCAGCCTATGTGCTGTGGATGCTGCGCGACATGGTTGGAGACAGCGCCCTCTCGTCCGCGCTGCGCGGATATTACGCGCCGCTCGATGAGCCTACTGCAGGCAGTAACTCGGCGAGCGATTCTGCTTCGCCCGACTCCAGATTCGAAAAGCTGCTTGAACGTGCTTCGCATCGCGATCTCTCGTTGTTTTTTCAGGACTGGGTGATTGCCGACAAGGGATTGCCCGATCTGGCCATCGACGGCGTGTTTCCTGAAGCAGCCGAGGCGGGGAATACGCTGGTCGCAGTCGACGTTGCCAACTCTGGATACGCGTCGGCTGAAGTGCCGGTCACCGTGAGCTGCTCGGGCCCGCCGGTCACGCATCGCCTCCTCGTTCCCGGCCGCAGCAAAGCTACGGTGCGCATCCTGGTGCTGGGCAAGCCAACCCAGGTGCAGGTAAACGACGGCTCGATTCCTGAAACCGGCGCCACAGTGCACATTCGCACACTTGCGGCTGGAGATAGCTCGTCGCAGCAGTCTGAGCCGCCGCAGTAGTTGCGTGAACTCAGAGAACCCCAGGAAGCTACCGCCGGAGCAATTCATCCCCGATGTAGACTTTTGCCCGTCTCCGGCTCATGTAATTCCGGTCGCACAAGAACGAACAAGCTAAAAGCCGAAAGCTAATCGCTGACGGCTGTTTTTACGCCGCTCTTAGCTTGTAGCCGTCGGGGTCTTTGCCGCGGATGCGGCGCCACAGCACCTGGGTAGTGACGATGTTGAGCGTGACCGAGAAGATTTTGCGCAGCTTACCGGGCGGGCAGGTGAGCGGCTTCATGCCGTGCCAGGAATGCGGCGTGCGCTGGAAGAGCAGACTGCCGTTGCCAATGGGGCCGTGACCGCCGGCGACGGTAAGCTCGTCGAACGTGGGCGCGGAGTGAGTGGGAAGAGGCTTATCGCTGGCGAGAATCAGCGTCTGGCCGCCCCAGGCCTGGTCCCACTCCTCGTGGCTGTTGAAGTGGAAGATGTGCGTGGCGCGTTTCCGCGCCGCATCGCAGTGCGGCGAGACCGAGCAACCCTCCCACGCGTAGTGCCACGAGAATGTGGGGATGTAGCGGTGGTTGCCGAGAATCCGCCGCAGAAAGGCCTGGTACTCCGGCCCATTCAACTCGGCAATAAACTCCCGCCATGTCGGGGGCAGTTCGAGGCCGGCGCGGTAATGCAGCATATAGCGGTCGTGCGACATCTGGCCGTAGGCGCGCTTTGCTCCCACATGCTTGTCGAATTGATCCGCGGCAGGCAGTGTTTCATGCAGCTGCGCAAAGCCTCCGTCGGTGAGCGAGTTGTGAATGTGCGCCCAGGGATAAGGTGGGCGCGACTGAAACTCTTCGGCTGAGACGGCTGCGAGCACAGCTTCGTTCAGGTACTTCATCAAATTGCTCCACTCACCAACGCTTTTGCTACGGGCTTTTCCGAGTCCGATCGGTCCGTGCAGCGGGCCGGATTCGAGTCAAAGTTCGGTCAGGCAGAAACGGCATGCCTCCGCCCAGAGGTTATGAGTATTGTACGGTGTCGGATCCGATATAGCGCGTGTCCGGATCGTCTCGTTGTCTTCGTCGACCAGCGCGATAGGACGGGGCCGCCAGCACGCAATGAGTGACAAACACACCCTGAGAGGTAGCGTGTTAGTGTCCAATCTTGAGCAATCCTTTCGGGAGTGTAATCATTCGAAGCTGACAGCTACCCTGGGGGCGGTTGCGGAGGGCACGCGTGCGGCTTATTCAAGCGGGAATGATCGGCTTTGTCCTGGTCGCCGTTTCGGCTATCGAGCTGTTGCTCGAACGGGGGCAGGAGAATTGGGACCTGGGTTACTGGGTAGTGGCGGCGCTAACGCTTTGGGGAGTTTCGGCCGGTTACCGCATTCGACGGCTGATGGTTTCGAGCATCGAAAGAATGCCGGAGAAAGATTTCAACTCCGAAAGAATTCAAAAGCGATTGAACGCAGGAAATCTCATTTTCATGGCGAGCGCGTCGAGTGCAGCGTATTGGGGTCTGGTGGTCCGCCTTGTGCTCCACGGAACGTTTTGGCAGGCCGCGCCATTTTACGCACTTGGCATTATTCCGCTTTTGCGAGCGCGGCCGCAAAGATATCCGTCGCAGACTCAGACCCCCACAGATGGAATCATCCACGGATGAGCGCTCTGAAATAGAAACTCGTCGCTTCTTCATTAAACGGGAGACAGACCGTAGGTTCTCGCTAATCATGCGTTCCCTACTTCCAACTCCCTGCCTTCAGCATTCCGCGCCTTCACTTTGAACCAGATCGGCGCGCCTTCGAACCCGAAGGCCTCGCGAATCTGGTTTTCGAGGAAGCGCTCGAAGGCGAAGTGGAGCTTGATGTCGCGATCTGTGAAAAGCACAAAGGTGGGCGGGGCGACGGCGGCTTGCGTCATGTAAAAGATGCGGACACGCTTGGCCATGGGGACAGGTGCGCGCTGGAAATCGATCTTATCGAGGAAGCGATTCATTTGGCCGGTTGAGACGCGCTTGCGGCGCTCGACTGCGACCTTTACAACTTCGCGCAGCAGGCGGGCCATGGCTTTGTGCTGCGGGCC
>JASHVU010000166.1 GCA_030044455.1 Acidobacteriaceae bacterium
CATAGCTCGCGGATATCGATCTGGTTTTTCATCGGCATGCTGCTGACGATTTACGGAGTACTGATTCTGGGCGCGGGGCTGACCGAGTGGGCAACTGGGAGCTACCCGGCCGGGGTGGAGCTGAACAAGCTGCACGCGCCGGTCTGGTGGGGCGGCCTGCTGGCGGTTCTGGGTCTGTTTTACGTGGTCAAGTTCCGTCCCGCAAAGACGGAGAAGTAGACGTAGCACCGGTTTTCAAACCGGCTGTCGTGCGCATCTCCAAACACGCACATGCAAGTTCAACCTAAATCCCACCTGGCGGCGTAGAGGCTACCAGGACAGCCGGCCGGGAGGCCGGCGCTACAAGGAGCAACGCAATGACAGCGCAACGCAAGATGACCTTCGGGATCGTAGTAGGCAATCGCGGATTTTTTCCTGACCACCTGGCCAAGAGCGGCCGCGAAGAGATGATGGCGGCGGTTGAGGCGGCCGGAGCCACGGCAGTGGTTCTTTCACCGGAGCAGTCGAAGTATGGGGCGGTGGAAACCTACGACGAGGCAGCGCGCTGCGCCGAGCTGTTCAAGAAGCACGCGGAACAGATCGACGGCATCATTGTGACGCTGCCCAACTTCGGCGACGAACGCGGCGTAGCCGACGCGCTGCGCCTGTCGGGATTGAGAGTGCCGGTGCTGATGCAGGCCACGCCGGACCGCTCCGACGCCATGACCATCGCGACGCGTCGCGACAGCTTCTGCGGCAAAATGAGTGCGTGCAACAACCTGATGCAGTACGGCATTCCGTACTCGCTGACCACGCTGCACACCGAGAGCCCGGCCTCGGCGGAGTTCAAAGCCGATCTGGAGTGGTTCGGGCAGGTTTCGCGCATCGTGAAGGGATTGAGGAACCTGCGCATCGGGGCCATCGGGGCGCGTCCGTCGGCGTTCAATACGGTGCGCTACTCTGAACGGCTGCTCGAAACCAGCGGCATCTCGGTTGAGCCGATTGACTTGAGTGAAATCTTCGGCCGCATCAACAAGATGAAGGACTCGGACGAGGCTGCGCAATCGAAACTCGCCGCCATCAAGCAATATGTGACAACTGCGGGCATCCCGGAAGAAGCGCTGATGAAGATGGCCAAGCTGGGCGCGGTGGTGGATGGGTGGATGAAGCAGACCCATTGCACCATCTCGGCGGTGCAGTGCTGGACCTCGATGGAGGAGTACTTCGGCGTGGTTCCCTGCACCATCATGAGCATGATGTCGAACAACCTGATCCCTTCGGCGTGCGAGGTCGACGTTCCGGGCACGCTGAGCATGTACATGATGGCGCTGGCTTCGGAGACGCCGTCGGCATTGCTCGACTGGAACAACAACTACGGCTCGGACCCCAACAAGTGTGTCTGCTTCCACTGCTCGAATTTGCCCAAGCACTTTTTTGCCGACGTGAAGATGGACTACCAGGAGATCATCGCCGGGACGGTGGGCAAGCTGAACACGTTTGGCACCTGCGTGGGCCGGGTGAAGGCCGGGGCGATGACTTTCGCGCGCTACTCGACCGACGACCGGAGGGGCGTGATCCGCGGATATACGGGTGCGGGCCGGTTCACCGACGATCCGCTCGAAACCTTTGGCGGAGCGGGCGTGGCCGAGATTCCGCATCTGCAAAAGCTGCTCCGCTACATCTGCCGCGAAGGCTTCGAACACCACACTGCGGCCAACTTCAGCTCGGTCACGAACGCCGTGCACGAAGCCGCCACCAACTACCTGGGCTGGGAAAGTTACCACCACAACGCGGAAGAGTGAGAAAAACAAGGACTAGGGAATCGGGAATAGGCAATAGAAAAAACCCTCCGTGCTCCATCCTTTTTGCAGCCTCACCGCCTTAGGGTGGGAGGGGCACACGACTTCGCGCAAGACTGCAAACAGGAAAGGCCCCGTTTTGGGGCCTTTTCGCTGACTTGCCGATCTGCTAACCTGCGGCCTCTTTCGGCTCCAACGTCAACCGCGCCGTGAGAACCACCAGCGCTGCCCAGAGCACATCCGCGCCCAACAAATGAATAATCTGCAGCCACACCGGCGCCAGCAGCGTCACATCCAATACGCCCAGCACGTATTGCACGGCCAGCAACACTAAGACAAGCGCAGAGAGTTTACGATTGTCCCAGTGCGCCGAACGCCGCGCGGCGCGAACCAGAATCCAAATGAGAAAAACACTGGCCAGAAACGCTACCACCGGATGCGTCCACCGCCAGCGCACCAGCCATGCGCTGCTGTGGGAGAAATCCTGCGACAGAGCCGTGCCCAGCGAAGTTGCGGGAAAGAGCGTATCGCCGAGCGCAGCCAGCGAACCGGTGACACCTACTACCAGCACCATCAAAACGCCCGCGAACGCGCCGGCCGGTGCAACCAGCTTGATGTCGTTGCGCATGAATCCGCGCGTGCGGCAGAGCATATGTGCCGTGAAGGCGAGTGCGGCCATCAGCAAGAGCGTATTGGTGAAGTGCAGTGCCAAATATGGCGCGCGCAATGGCGATTGGCTCTGCGCCGTGAGTCCCAGTTTCACTAGCAGTGCGCCCAGGATCGCCTCGATCACCGTGAATACCAATGCCGCGACCGCCGCGGGCCTCGCCATGTGTCCGCGCGTCGTGGCTCGGAACGTCCACACCAGCAGCGCAACCAGAGCGAACAACGAAATCCCGCTGGTGATGCGGTGCGTGAACTCGATGATCGTATCAATGCTGGCAGAGTGCTGCACCACGGTGCCGTTGCACAGCGGCCAGTGATTGCCGCATCCGTTGCCCGCGCCGGTAGCTCGCGTAACGGCGCCCCATAGGATGACGGCGATGAAGTAGACCAGCACTCCCCACGAAAAGCGCTTGAGAGCAGACGATGGAAGAGGTTTGGTGGCCGAGCGGGTTGCAGTTGCAGACATGGTTCCCGGTTCTTAGCCGGTCCTTATCAGTGTAGAACAAGCAGATTGCATGCGTGGCTTGAGGTCACCATTGAAGATGAGTAGACTGAACACGAAGTGGAGGCTGGATGAGCGAGAATGAAGCGGTTGCGGCTGCGTTGCGGGCCCGCCTTGAAGCGCTCGAAGAAGAAATTGACCGCTTGATGCGGCTGGCGTCGAGCGCAAAAAATGCTGAGACGCAGCAGCGGTATTGGAATCTGGCAAGAGACGTGCAGAGTGAAGCACGCAAATTACGCAACGATTTTCACGAGCTGAAGTCGCCCGCCAACCGCACGAAGCGATGGCTGTGGGCGGGCTGGTTGAAGCGCTGGCGCGGTTCGGGCGACCAATCTGGGCGAGCGGAATCGCGGTTGTCTACGACCGGTTGCATGAATCGCTTCTGATGGAATACAAAGCATCCCTCAGGGGCTAAAACCCACTGATTCATCGGGTGTTTTGCGGCACGGCTAAAGCCGTACCCTTTCAAAACATTCCCCTTACTGCGCTCCCATCAGCCGCACCACGTGATTCACGATCATCAAGTCTTCGAGCGGTGGAATCGCGCGCACCGTCACCCGAGAACGC
>JASHVU010000167.1 GCA_030044455.1 Acidobacteriaceae bacterium
CCTTCTGCCCGAAGTCGGCTTCGGTGCAATTTACAACCGCAATACTACGCTGCTGAATAACATCAGAAATTACTTCGCCAGCCCCCTGCCTGCAGACAACTTCAGCACCGGGTTTTCAATTCGCGTACCGATCTTCAATTTCGAAGATCGCGACAAGGCAAAAGAGTCGTCAGCCGAGGCTTTGCGCGCCCGCGTTGAAGCCGAGCAGGCGCAGCAGCAGAACGACATCCAGATTGCCGAGCTATCAAGCTCCCTGCGCGAACTCGATGCCCTGGCCGAAATCGCCACTTTGAAGCAGGAGATTGCCGCCAATCAGTTAGAGACCGTTTCGTCTCAGTTGGCGCTGGGCAATGGCGCCAGCGGCGCCGGCGCGCAGCCGCAGCTAAGCCCCGAGGCCGAACAACAGGCTCGCATCGACGAGCGCCAGAAGTTCATCGACGCTCTCGATGCAGGATTTGACTTAAGCAAGGCCCGGCTCAACCTGATTCGCGCCCTCGGCCACATGCAGGATTGGCTTAACGAACTCCAGACCAAATAGTTAGGGTGTATCGACATATACACCCTAAGCCCGTCGGCTCATCCCCAAAAACCGCCGCAATGGTAAAATTAAAGGGATGTCTATGCCGCTCAAAACCCTCTTCCTGAACCCACCGTCATTTGAGAACTTCGACGGCGGCGCAAGCTCGCGCTGGCCGGCCACCCGCGAGATCGAGTCCTACTGGTACCCGGTGTGGCTCACCTATCCCGCTGGCTTGCTTGAGGGTTCGCGCCTGCTCGACGCGCCCCCGCATCACGTCTCGGCGCAGCAGACGATTGAAATCTGCAAGAGCTATGAGTTCCTCGTGCTCTTCACCTCGACCGTTGGCTGGGAGGGCGATCAGCGACTGGCAGAGGCCATCAAGGCTGCCAACCCTCAAATAAAGATCGCATTCGTCGGGCCGCCTGTCACCACCGACCCCGACCGCGCGTTGAATGAGTGCCTGGCGCTCGATTTCATCTGCCGCCGCGAGTTCGACTTCTCGGTGGTTGAGTTTGCCCAGGGCAAACCGCTTAACGAAATTCTCGGCATCAGCTATAAGCAGGACGGTAAGGTGATCCACAACCCCGATCGCCCCCAGGTCGAAGACCTTGACGCGATGCCGTGGGCGACCAAAATCTACAAGCGCGACATGGATGTGACGCGCTACAACGTGCCCTTCCTGCTGCACCCCTACATTGCTCTTTACTCAACACGTGGCTGCCCGGCGCAGTGCACCTTCTGCCTGTGGCCGCAGACGTTGAGTGGACACGCCTGGCGCAAGCGCTCCACCGACGATGTCGCCGCTGAGCTTAAGTGGGCCAAGCAGAACTTCCCCGATGTGAAGGAGTTCTTCTTTGACGACGATACCTTCAACATCCAGAAAGTCCGCACCATCGAGCTGTGCGAAAAGCTTAAGCCGCTCGGCCTCACCTGGAGCTGTACTTCGCGTGTAACCACTGACTACGACACGCTCAAAGCCATGAAAGAAGCCGGGTGCCGGCTCTTGATCGTGGGCTTCGAGTCCGGCGACCCGCAAATCCTCAAGAACATCAAGAAGGGCGCAACCGTTGAACGGGCGCGGGCCTTCGCAAAGGATTGCCACGACCTTGGCCTGGTCGTCCATGGCGACTTCATTCTAGGCCTGCCCGGCGAAACCAAGGAGTCGATCCGCAACACCATCGACTTCGCCAAGAGCCTGGACGTGGAAACAATCCAGGTGTCGATCGCGCACGCTTACCCAGGCACTGAGTTTTACGAGTTCGCCAAGGTGAACGGCTTCATCACCAACGAGCGAATGGAAGACGGCGGCGGCCACCAGATGGCCCACATCGAGTATCCCGGCCTGCCCGTCGACTATGTCATGGAGATGGTACACCGCTTCTACGACGAGTACTACTTCCGCCCCAAGGCCGCCTTCCGCGTGGTCTGGAAGGCAATCGTCAACCGCGACCTGCCTCGCCTGTATGTCGAAGCTAAGTCGTTTCTCAAACTTCGCGCGCAGCGCAACCGGCAGGTGAAGGAAACGCGCAAGCAGCAGGCCAAGCCGCAGGCTACGGTCGGAGCTGGCGCGTAATCCGTACCGCTTAATCCGTAGCGCCGGTCTCCAGACCGGTCGTAGTGCGGGTCTCCAGACCCGCACGCAGCACACCATCTCGGGAATCTAATTCCTGGCAAATGTCCAAACACACACTCACGCCGCGTCAGTACCTGATCCTGGGGCTGGTAGCAGTGTGCGCGCCGTTAGGTGATACCTGCCTTTCACGCGGCATGACGCACATGCCCGCAATCTCGCTCGTCGCACCCGGCGCCTTGATCGCAGCCGTCTTCACGCCGTGGATCTCCATTGGCATCGCATTGCTCATCGGGTTCTTCGCCAGCTACCTCACCGCGCTTTCCTGGGCCGATCTCACCTTTGTGCTTCCGGCCACAGCCTTCGGCAATGTGATTGTCGCACTGCTTTCGCGGTTCTGGCTGCATGAACAAATAAGTCTGGCCCGCTGGGCCGGCATCCTGCTCATCACTGTAGGCGTGGGCTTTATCGCGCAGGGGCCTTCGCTCACCGAACGGCCCGCCCCGCAGCCGGAGACGGAGGAGGTCGAGACACGATGACAGTTCCCTTCTTCCAGGTGCAACCAGGTGTCTGGACTGCGACCGCCATGATTGCGGCCATCGTGCTCAGTTCTACCGCGGGCGAAGTGCTTACGGCTGCCGCCATGAAGTCTCTCGGCGACCTCGACAAGATTCGCGCACACTCGGGAGTGAAAGGCGCAATCCGTGCCGTACTTACCTGCCCGTTGTTCTTCGCCGGAGTCTTCTTTCTTGCGCTTGCCTTTTTCGCGCTGCTCTTCGCGCTCAATCATCTCAACCTAAGCCTGGTTGCGCCGGCGTCGGCCTCACTCACGCTCGTAACCAATGCGATTGCCGGAAAAATCTTTCTCAAAGAGAACGTCGACCGCCGTCGCTGGGCCGCCGCCGCATTCGTCTGCGTCGGAGTGTATCTGCTGGCGCATTGAAGGCAACGAACGTCAGAAATCCGGCCGCACCTTTTGACGGAGACACAAATGCACTTCCCTTCGGGCTCATCGATCACGAAGAGAAGACATCCACTGCCGCAATAAAGCGAGCCCAGGCGGGGGCTGCGATTGGGCTCAATTCGGACTTCGACCGGCCCGCAGCGGGAATGCCGCCACGGGCCGCTTCTTGATGGCGAGTGCGCGACGGCCGCTACCGGTTGGCAGCGTGTGCAGCCTGCCTGATCTCGCGGCTGGCCTGTTGCAGCAGGTCCTTGGCGCGCGCCGCATGACCGGCCATATCGAATTCGTTGGCCCGCTGCGCGTCGGAGATTCTGCTGAAGGCCTGGTCGACAAGCTGCTGAGCAGCCTCCAGGTTAGGGTGCCGCGGTCCTTGCGCAACCAGCATTCCGCCCGCAGCCAGAACAGCTCCCAGAACCATACCCCCAAGAAACTTCAAGTTTTTCATTGGTGTTTCCTCCACAGACACGTTATCAGAACAAAACGGGTTCGGAGTTTTCCACAGGCAAATTCTTGCGTCAGTCTTGTTGCTGCCAATCTTACCCTCCGCTGAAGACTCCGAATTCCGATCCAATTCTGCACAAGCTTTCCCCATCGCCGCAGGCAAGTGAACGCTAGAATCTGATCAGCCATGTCCGAGTTCACCCACCTCCATCTGCACACTGAATATTCTCTCCTCGACGGCGCTTGCGACATCACGAAGCTGGTCGATCGCGTGGCCAAACTCGGTCAGAAGGCCGTGGCGATGACGGACCATGGCAACATCTATGGCGCAGTGCACTTCTTCAATGCGGCCAAGGAGAAAGGCATTAAGCCCATCCTCGGCTGCGAGCTCTACGTGTGCAAAGCCGACGACCATCGCGCCGAGACTCCCAACGACCAGTACAATCACCTGCTGGTGCTCGCCGAAAACGAAGAGGGGTATCAAAACCTCATCCGGCTTACGTCAGAGGCCAGCCTGCACGGTTTCTATCGCCGCCCCCGGGTGAGCAAGAAGTACCTGGCCGCGAACTCCAGGGGGCTCATCGGATTC
>JASHVU010000168.1 GCA_030044455.1 Acidobacteriaceae bacterium
TCTGAAGATCAGCGGCGACACCGATTTTGTGCGATCGCACTGGGAAGCGCTCAACCTTGCCTGGACTTTCGAAACATCGCATGTTTCAAGTGACGGCATCTACAACAACACTCAGGGCACAGGGTGGGTAGAGAATTGGTCTCCCTCCCTGCCTTATCAGGAAATCTATCTCGCGTCGCTCGATGAGCAGGCTAGTCTGGCGTTTGCGAATCTGGCGCGCGCTTGCGGCCACGCCGATGTTGCAAATGAGGCCAGTGCGCGTGCCGGGCGCATCAAGCCGGCGATCGAGCAGGAATATTCCGAGCCGGCCTCCGGCCTCTACGCTTTCAGTGTCGATGCTCACGGCGTTCCCGACAAAACGCCGTCGATCTTCCCTGCGGTCGCGTGGTGGGACGGCAGCTTTGCGCTCGATCACCCTGACGGCATGATGCAGCGCTGGGCGTCAAGCGAGTTTTCGACCGACTGGGGCACGCGGGACATCAGCGATCAAGTCAGCTTTTACGCTCCCATCAGTTATCACCAGGGAACGGTGTGGCCGCTTTACACCGGCTGGGTCTCACTGGCTGAGTACCGCGCCGGCCGGCCGCTCTCCGCTTACGCTCACCTGATGCAGAATGCCGATCTGACCTGGTCGCAAGACCTCGGCTCGGTCACCGAACTGCTCTCCGGGCAATTCTTTCAGGTTCTGGGGCGCAGCACGGCGCATCAGCTCTGGTCTTCGGCCATGGTGATCTCGCCGGTTCTCCGTGGCCTTTTTGGTCTGGATTGGAATGCCACAACTCAAACGCTGACGGTGAATCCACATCTACCGGCTGACTGGAGCCGGGCGACCGTGCGCCGGATTCCGATGGGCGGCTCAACGGTCGATCTCACTTTCACCCGGCAAGGGCAGAGACTGTTGGTTGAAGCCGGTGGATTCGGCGCTTCCGCGCTGCATCTTGCCACCGCTGCTGCCGGTGCAAAACTGCGCGGAAACACGCTCGATATTCCGCTGCCCGCGGTCGAGGTAGCATGGTCGCATCGTCTTCCGGATTTTGGCGCCAAAACAGAGCAGCTGAAAGTACTCGACGAACAACGTGGCGGCCGATCGCTCACTTTGACCCTTTCCGCTCCCGCGTCATCAAATCACACCATCTTCCTAAGAACAAATGCCCCCGGGATTCAGGTTACGGCAACGCATGCCGTTATCGGAACCGAGCGAGATGGTCTTCGGCCTGTCACATTGACGTTTCCATCTGGTGTCGGCTATGTAACGCAATCGGTTACTTTCATCTGGTAGCCGTCAACAAGCAAAACCGATTTATTGCCGGATACAGCGTGAAGACGCACTCGTAGCGCCAAAGTCCTGCTGCACTCGATGAGTCCAATCTCCATCTTTTGTTTTGCATTCCTCTCATCTTTGGGGTTGACAATCGAAGTTCGGTTGGGCTAGAGTCCCCTTCCAATTGGGGTCTCTCCCTTTGGCACCCTGACTCGTTCTGTCGTTATCGCAAGGTCGAAAAATCCGTAAGTGACGCAGTACTGTTGCGATCGGTAATGCTGCTGAAAAGGCAGCTTTTCTCTTTCCCCGAAAACGCCTTGTTGAACCAGATGAGTAATTAGTTCAAAAAAAGAACGATCGTTTCTTCCAGGAGGTCACATGATCACAGCTAGGCGTAGTGTGCTTGCACTGGCATTGATTGCCGGCGTGAGTGTTTTCGTTGCCCAAGCCAAGGCGCAAGCGGTATATGGATCGATCTTCGGCACTGTGACAGACCCGAAAGGCGCGGCGATTGCGGGCGCCACGGTTTCGGTCACAGACGAGTCCAAAGGTACCACCGTAACCGTCACCTCCAACTCCACAGGCGACTACGCCGTTCCCCACTTGATTCCCGACGTTTACGACCTCAAAGTCACCGCTCCAGGATTTGAGGAATTTGAAACCAAGGGCATCAACGTCCTTGCCGATACTGCGCCGCGCATCGACCCCACCCTGACGGTAGGCGCTGCGGCTACAACGATTGAAGTCAATGCAGAGAGCGAGCCGGAACTAAAGACCGACCGTGCCGACGTCGCATCAGTCTTCGACGAGCAACAAGTTGCAAGCCTGCCGGTGCAAGACCAGAATTTCACCAATTTGCAACTGCTGCTTCCGGGAGCGCAGATTCTGGGTTGGTCCCACGCGGCCGATGAGAATCCTCAGGCGTCGAAGCAGATTCAGATTGACGGTCAGGCTTTCGGAGGCGTCGCTTACGAGCTTGACGGTGCCGATAATCAGGACCCGATTCTGGGCATCATCGTCGTCAACCCGTCCACTGACACGGTTACAGAAACCAAGGTCACGACCCAGGACTACGACGCCGAAGAAGGCAAGGCTGTTTCAGCCGTCATGACCGCGCAGACTCGCTCGGGCAGCAACGAATTTCACGGGGATATCTACGACTTCCGTACCGGCAACGCCAACCTGGCTCGCGATCCCTACAACCAGGCTCCCGGGTCGATTCCCGCCGGCCTTAAGAACCGCATGGGCGGGTCGATTGGCGGGCCCATCCTCAAGAATAAATTCTTCTTCTTCGGCAACTATGAAGGACAGCGCCAAAAGGTCGGCACCTCGGCGGTGGATACGCTGCCTACCGTGTTGACGACCGAGACCTGCCTCGGGACTGCCGCGCAAAACCCGACCAAAGACTCAAATGGCGGAAATGGCTGCGACTTGAGCCAGTACCTGACTCAATTCGCGTCTGCGGGCACGATTTATGACAACACCCCCGGAGGCACACCTGGCGCCTATCCGAACAACATCATTCCGAGGTCTGAACTCGGTGCAAGCTCCGCGCCGGCGCTGGCCCTGCTGAAGTATCTCGAACCCTACGTGCTGGCCAAAAACATTACTTACACGCCGGGTGTCGGCTCGCAGGGTGGCCTTGACTCGAACTTCGACGAATCGGGTACAGGTCTGTTTAACAGCGACCAGTGGACAGAGCGCGTGGATTACACGCTGAGCGAGAAAACCCATCTGTTTGAGCGCTTCTCCCGCTTTACTGACACTTTGACGGGAGCGGTGATGTTCGGCACGGCCGGCGGGCCCGGCTTCGGCATCAACAACTACGGGGGAAATTCAAAGGGCGCAAATGACAGCGACGTGGCCGGCATGGACATCGCGATCAGCCCCAAGCTGCTCACCGACCTCCGCCTGGGCTATCTCCGCTACAACATCATCGACAACAAGCATGATGCAGGCGCCGAATTCGCTACAACGCTCGGAATTCCGGGCATCAATACCGGCCCGGCCATCCTTTCCGGGTCACCTGGGTTCTTTGTTCAGAATGTGCCCGGAGGTAGTGGCGGAACGCAGTCACAGCCGGTCTTCGGCGACGGGCTGAACGTTAACCGCTGCAACTGCCCGCTGATCGAGCGCGAAGACCAGTTCCAGATCGTGAACAACTGGACCAAGATCCTGGGCAATCACACCATCAAGATGGGGGCCGACCTCCGCTATGGCCGCAACCTGCGCGTTCCATCTGACAGCGACCGCGATGGCCTGCTCTATTTTGATAGCGGTCCCACATCCAACGGTTCCGGCGGCGGCGGCCTCGGCTGGGCAACCTTCATGCTCGGCGAAGTCTCCGGTTATAACTCGCAAAGCGGAAACAACAGCGCGGCCTTCTCCCGCTACGTTTCCGTCTCCTTCAACGCTAAAGAATTCCAGAAACGCACTTTCTTCTATGTGGCAGACTCGTGGCGCGCCACGCATAAACTAACCGTTAACGTTGGCGGACGTCTCGATCTTTTCTGGCCCGAGAGCGTTAATGCCGCCGGGAACGGAGCTCTGATGAATCTCGGCGACGGCTATCTCCATGTGGCCGGCGTGGGCGGAATTCCTTCCGACATGGGCTGGACTGCAAGGGCCCTGAAGCAACTTTCGCCCCGGTTGGGCGTGTCCTACCAATACAACCAGCAAACTGTCATTCGAGCCGGCTACGGACGAAGCTTCGACATGGGCGTCTTCGGCTCCGTCTTCGGCCATACGGTTACACAGAACATTCCCGTTTTGGCTAACCAGTCGATCGACGCGTCCAGCGCCACCACGCCTGCATTCGATTTGAACGTTGGCCCGAGCGCATACGTCTTCCCGTCGGTGCCGTCTGACGGCTTACTTCCCAATCCGGGCTACAGCGTCGA
>JASHVU010000009.1 GCA_030044455.1 Acidobacteriaceae bacterium
CAACATGCCAGTGGAGATGGTCGAGCCCGAGCGCGAGAATCCGCGGAAGGGCAGCGCGAGGCCTTGCACCATGCCCATCCAGCCAGCCTGCTTGAGCGTTAACGTGCCTTCGCCGCCCAAATTTTTCAGGACTGAGCGCATGCGCTTCTCGCGCAGTCCGGCGATGAGGATGAGTACGCCGACGGCGGCCAGGGCCGGTGCGATGAGATCGAGGCGGCCGAAGAGGTCCTCGATCTGCGCTTTGGGCGCGCCGCGGAAGAGCGTGTGCTCGATCAGCTTCTTGAGGGCCTCACCCACGATGGCGGTGAGCAGTGTGGCCCACACCACCAGAATTGCGAAGCGGCGGAAGGCGTCGCGGCTCGAAAAGTAGACCTTCATCCACATCTTCCAGAAATAGACGAGCACGGCGAACATGGTTCCGGTGTGCAGCATGACGAGCAGCAGCGTCATTTGCGGCGACGATGGGTCGAGGCCCATGAGTTTTTCGGCGACCACGACGTGCGCCGAGCTTGAGACGGGAAGCAACTCGGCGAAACCCTGAATTACGGCAAGGATGAAGACGGAAAGAATCGACATTGATTCATTTTACCGGGCGATACACAAAGAATTGTTAAGGAATGATGCGGATCGGCTTGTGCTCTCAGCTTGCCAGGAATCGTTGCTCGAGCTGCTCAAGAATTCCGTCGGTCGCGTCGCACAGCCCCGAATGCACGGGCGAAGTTTGAATGATGGTGCTGCGTGCCGAGACCAGCCAGTGAAACCGCTCGCGCTCGGAAAGCGCCGCGATGGGGCCGGCACCGGCGTCTCCCGCGCAAACGCGCTCGATAGCGGCCAGATGATCGCGTATGAGTGCAACGTCGGCCTCGGGCCACAGGGCTTTCAGGCGCTCGTCGTTAAGCCGGATGCGCGCGGCGAGGAATTTCTTTTCGAGACAGAATGCAATCACGCCGGCGTTGATGAACTCCTGCCGCTCGACACGAGGAACAACGCGCACGATTGCGTAATCAAACGAGGCGGGCATGGGCGCGAATCGCCTCCTCTTCGAAGATAGGGGATGCTGCGAGCCGGCGAAGAAAAAAATCGACGTAGGCAGAGCGGATTTCGCCGGGATCGGCGCCGGCCCGAGCCGCTTTCAACCATTCATTGGGCACGCCGGCGAGGATCTCGGCAAGAATGGGCGGATTTAGCCGCCGGTGAGCAATTTGGGAAGCTGAAGGAATTTGCGCAGCCCACGACAGCAGAATATGCTGTGCAATCTCAGCGAACGGCGACTCGATCTTCTGCGGCATGGTGACCCAGTCGTGATGAAAGTAGAGCGCTGCGCCGTGGTCGATGAAGTAAGGCTTGCGGTGCCACAGCAGCAGATTGGCGTTGCGCGGCGTGCGATCGACGTTTTGTGTGAAGGCATCGAACCAGACTGCAAGCGACGCGATTTCGGGAGTGATTTTGTCGTTGGCGGCGCGGTCGAACATGGTTGAGCCGGGCAGATAGTCGAGCGCGAGATTCAGGCCGGCGCTGTTTTTGATCAGCTCACGAATTTCGTAGTCCGGTTCGTTGCGGCCCAGTGCGTCATCGATAATTACGAAAACGATCTCGGGAATATTGAGGCCGAGGACGCGGCCGATCTCTCCGGCCACCAGTTCGGCCACCAATGCGAGCGCGCCCTGGCCTGCGCCGCGAAATTTCACCACGTAAAGTCCCAAATCGTCGGCTTCGACGATGGCAGGCAGCGAACCGCCTTCGCGCAGCGGGAGCACGTATCGCGTGGCATTGACGGTGCGCAACATGGTGGTTCCAGTTTACGGCGCGGCTGCGGCCAACCGTGCCCGGCCTTCGCAATGGGGCGCGGGTACAAACGCCCGGTCCACCGGTTCTCGTAGTAAAAAAAAGATAAGCTCGATGGGGGTGATCGATGAGGATTGGTTTTCTTGGGATGGGCAAGATGGGAACGCCGATGGCGCTGCGCTTGATTGGCGCCGGTCACGAGCTTGCGGTGTGGAATCGTACCGAGGGAAAGACGAAGGCGGCGATCCACGAGGGGGCGATTGCGGCGGCCACGCCGGCCGAAGCGGAATTGGGCGCCGATGCCGTGATCACCATGCTGTTTGACGATGCGGCGAATGAAGAAGTGCTGTTTGGCGCGAACGGGCTGCTCGATGCGCTCGATCCCGGCAGCCTGCACATTGCCATGAGCACCATCAGCGTGGCGTTGAGCGAGCGGCTGACGGCCGAGCACGCCAGGCGCGGCATCGCTTTTGTGTCTGCGCCGGTGTTTGGCCGGCCCAATGTGGCAGAAGAGGGGCGGCTATGGATTGTGGCCGCAGGCGCGGCCGATGCGGTCGAACGCGCGCAGCCGATTTTTGAGCCGCTCTCGCGCGGGGTTACGGTGATCGGCACGGAGCCGAGAAAGGCGAATGCGGTCAAGCTGGGCGGGAATTTCCTGATCAGCGCCATGATTCACTCGCTGGGCGAGGCGTTTGTGTTTGCCGAAGGGCAGGGGATTGCGCCCGCTGTATTTCTCGATGCTGTGAACAGCGCGCTGTTTCAGTCGCCGCTCTACGCGGCGTATGCCCACGTGATGCTGAACCCGCCGGAGCGTCCTGGCGCAACAATCGCGCTGGGTGAAAAGGATATGCGCATGCTGCGCAAGGCGGCCGCGAGCCGAAACACGCAACTCAGTCTTGCGGATACCATGGCCGAGATCTTTGCCGATGCGCGCGCGGCGGGGATGGCCGAAGAGGACTGGGCGGTGAGCCAGTACCGGATGGCACAAAAACGCGGGAAGGCCTGACGCTTGTCGCGAATGTTAGACTGGCCTCACCTCGAACGAGGCCCCATCCGATGCGACAACTTGCTTTTGCAATTTCAGCGCTGATCCTTTCCTCCTGTTGCTACTCTGCCGCACAACGCATTGAAGTCACAGTGCCCGCGGCCGCTCCGATGCATGGGCACCTGATTCTCGTTTTTGCCAAGGACGGCAAAACGGAGCCGCGCAACCAGATGGAGGAAACCTATGCCTCGGCTCAAGCGTTCGGCGTGGATGCAGACGGATTGGCGCCGGACCAGCCGCTGGTAGTTGACGCGCAGACTTTCGGCTATCCGCGACGCTCGCTTGCCGATCTCGATGCCGGCGATTATTTTGTGCAGGGCGTATTCAACGTATATGAGGAGTTTCACCTTGCATCGGGCAAGACCTTGTGGCTCCCGCCCGATAAAGGTGAGGGCCAGCACTGGAACTCAAAGCCCGGCAACCCTTACGACAAGCCGGTCAAGATTCATTTCGACCCGAAGTCGCAGGAAACGATCAAGCTGACGCTAGACCAAATCATCGCGCCTATTGAAGGTACCGACCGCGACCCAATGGTGATTGCGGCCAAGAGCCCGGCGGCAAAATGGCTCAAGTACATGCGCTTTAAGAGCGATGTGCTGAGCAGGTTCTGGGGCCGCGATGTGTACCTGGGCGCGTGGATCCTGTTGCCGGATGGCTTCGACGAACACCCCGGCGCAAAGTTCCCTGTTGTTGTCTATCAGGATCATTTCAATCCGGGCTTCCGCTTCCTCAATCTCACCGAGATTCCGCCCGATCCCAAATCGCCCAACTACGCGCGCGAAAAGAGCAGCTACCAGTTCTTCCAGGACTGGACTTCAGGCCGCTTGCCGCGCGTGATTCTCATCTACGTGCAGAATGCCAACCCGTATTACGACGACTCGTACGATGTGGACTCGGCCAACGTGGGCCCCTACGGCACCGCGATCAATCATGAGCTGATCCCGGCAATCGAGAAGCAGTATCGGGGCATCGGCGAGGGATGGGCGAGGGCAACCTACGGCGGCTCGACAGGCGGATGGGAGGCATTCGCCACCCAGGTCTTCTATCCCGAAATGTACAACGGCGCGTATGTGGCATGTCCCGATCCGGTGGATTATCACGCCTACCAGAACATCGATCTCTACAACGACTCGAATGCATTTGTGCGCAAGGGCGACTTTGGCGAGATTCCCATTGCTGCCGACCGCAAGCCCGACGGCACGGTAATCGCGCTGACCGGCTTGGAATACGCCTATGAATATGTGCTGGGCACTCACGGGCGCTCTACCGAGCAGTGGGACATATGGCAGGCGGTCTACTCGCCCGTCGGTGATGACGGCTACCCGGCCGATGTGATCAATCCGCTCACCGGCGTAATTGACAAGAAGGTGGTTGCCTATTGGCATGACCACTACGACTTGACGGCGATTTTGAAGCGGGACTGG
>JASHVU010000169.1 GCA_030044455.1 Acidobacteriaceae bacterium
GTAAGCAGCAACGGATCGATTGGCGCGGTGAGCGTGACACAAGGCGGCACGGGCTGCTCGTCAACCACTACGGCAAGCATCAACGCACCCGGGAACTGGGATACGGCAGCGCCGGTGAACCTGATCGGCGGGCAAAACATGACGTTCTTTGCCGGCAGCCTGTTGCGCGGTCACGGCGGATACACGGTGTGGAACGCGACCGGCGCGCAGAGTTACGGCACGCAGGTGAATGGCGGCGGAGGGAATCTGCCGGGTGGGGGGAGCTATCCGGCCTTTATCGCCAATAACAGCGTGGGCTCTACGCTCCAGGTGGATCAGTTTCCGGGCGCGGACTTCGGAGCCAAACTGCAGGCGTGCGTGAATGCAGTGAATGCAAGCTATGGCGGAACCTGCGACGCACGGAACTTCACCGGCAGCCAGACGATGAGCGCCGGTCTCACAATTTCGACACCGAATACAAGTATTCTGCTGCCATGTGCCACCATCACCTCAGCAAATCAGGTGATTGTAACGGCGGGTACGCGCAACGTTGCACTGCGCGGTTGCGCGCTGCGCGGCGGGTCGACGGCGAGCGGAAGCCAGGGTGGAACGGCATTTGCCTATGCGGGCACTGCTGCATTCGTCCAAGTGGGCGACCCTTCGTATGCCGTGGATACGCCGGGATTCCACATGGACAACGCGGTGATCAATACGACCGGTTCTACGAGCGCCACAGCGCAGGGACTGGTTGCCTACCGGACGCAGGAAATCGATCTCGAAGAGATGTATTTTCTGGGCAATTCGAATCAGACGGGCATGACGTTGGATGGAACCGGGAACTACTCAGGTGGAACGATTCGGAGCGTTCAGCTCGATGGATTTCAGACCGCGGTCAATGCAATCGGCCACCAGGTGGCGAATCCGGCCACGACGGATTGGATGAACGCGAGCACATTTGTGCGGCTGCACATCGATTGCCCGACCAGCAACGGCAGCCCGATCGCGGGAACCGTTGGAATCAACCTGCAACAGGGCGACGGGAACACGTTCACGGGCGGCGATGTTGAGGGATGCGCGACGGCTTTGCACCTGGGGCTGAATGCGCAAAACAACAGCATCATTGGTTTGCGAAATGAGAATTCGACGAACCAGGTGGTGGCCGACGCAGGGAGTTCTTATAACGATTGGATTACCGGCGGCACAATGTTCACAGGTCAATTGACCGATCATGGCACTCGCAACAGTTTTCAGGACACCTTTCATCGCAGCTTTAACGGGATCAACGGGGACTGGTACGGAAGCCAGCAGGATGCGACGGTGACCAATCACTTCCGCCTGGGAACCGGCGCAGGGAATGAGCGCGGCCTGTTGAACGAGTATCAGACGGATTACGGTTACCGCTGGACAGAGGGGCTGAGCGACGCAACCGGCGGCGAGCAGTTCTATCAGATTCTCGATCAATTGAACAACGTGTACAGGCTTTCAATCGGACAGTACAACAACGGACAATCGAGCACCAACAATCAGACGGCCGTGAATTCGGCAGGGACAGGCGCTGTGGTATTGAACAGCACGTCGAACTCGGGAACCGGCGGCGTGATCTTCGGATCGGGTGGAACGAGTCCAGCCACAGTTGCGACGATCAACAACAGCGGCAACGCTCAGTTCAACGGAACGCTGCTGGTGGGGGGTACTTCGCAATCGACCGGCACCATGACGGTGCGAAACAACGCCGATGCCGAAGTGGACTATTACCTTTGGCCGGGTTTGACCGCAAGTCAGAAGGGATCGTTCACCTACAAGGACTGGAACGGCAACAGCCAGTGGTACATGGTAAAGGACTCAAGCAATAACTGGGCCGTGAATTCGGCCCTCGGCGGCCTGGACAGCTTTAAGGCTTACCAGAGTACCAACAGCGGCGACACATACATCGATGCGAGCAATTCGAGCGGACATATAAGACTGAACTACGAAACAGGGTCAGGAGCGGAGACCGATGTCTATTCGGGATCGAGCTCAAATCTCGTAGCTTCGTTTCTGGGGCCGACTGCAATCAAGTTTCCTGGATTGGCGGCAGGCACAGGACACTACTGCCTGCAAATCGACAACTCCGGATACATTACGAACACGGGCATCGCGTGCGGATCGGGCAATGGGAACGGCACGGTGAGTACGGGCACTTCGGGACAGATTGCATACTACACAGTCAGCGGCACATCCATTGCGGGAATCAATGCTGTTCCTGTGACGGCAGGAGGAACCGGGGCAACAAGTGCGTCAGCAGCGATGGCGAATCTGCTGCCGGGTGTGGCGACGGACGGAAATCAGGGATTCACGGTAACTGGCAATGTGGCGGCGAATTCCATGACGGCTGCGAATGCAACCAGTACAAGCCCAGCGACTGAAGTGGCCACGATCAGCAATGTGCACAATTCGTCCACCGTGTCAGTGATAGAGTTCGGAGCTATTGGTGACCCAAACACGAGCACATCAAGCGCCGCTCTGACTGGATGCACCATCAGCGCTTCGAGCACGACACTGAATTGCACCGGGGGCCAGGCTGTGTCTTCGATGGTGGGAGAAGTGGCTTACATTCCCGCGGCGGGCCCCGCGAACCCCGCCTGCGTGAGTCCATGCACGACCACCGTGGGAGCGCTGGCTTCGATGATCACGGCGGTTCCGAGCGCGACCCAGTTGACTCTCACAAATCCGGCGATAACCGCGGTTTCAACCGCGGAGAGTGTCGGAGTGTATCACAACAACTACACAGCCCTGAG
>JASHVU010000170.1 GCA_030044455.1 Acidobacteriaceae bacterium
GTGGCCAAGCAAAACGAGTTTTACAAGCCGCCGGAACACATGAATGAGTACGGCATGACGATCGGCGGGCCCATTTGGAAGAACAAGATCTTCGTTTTCGGTAACTATATGGGTTTCAGGTTCTCGGCTCTCACTGCCCCGCAAACTGAAACCATACCCACACAGGCAGAATTGTGCGGCGATTTTTCAGCCCTTCCGAACCCCATTTACGATCCAACAACGCAAACCGAGACGGGAGGCAGCTACTCGCGCACGCAGTTCTCCGGGCCCAGTTGGACACCCTCGGGCTGCGGAACCGGACCAGTAACTGCAAACGTGATTCCGCAAGCGGAACTCTCGCCCATTGCCAAGTATCTGCAGCAGTATTGGGCCGGCGTGGATTACCTCACCTCGGGTCCCACCAACAACTACCAGGGCTCGTATAACTATGGGCTCAACAATTGGTCGACCACCAATCGTCTGGACGTCGATCTCTCCCAGAGGCACAAAATGTCGGTGATCCTGGCCGCAGGCCGCCAGGGGCTCATCGGCCCGGCCGGCAGCCAGACCACTCAGGTTGGCCCGCTGCCGTATCTTTACTCCAAGACCTATGCTCCCGTTACCAGAGTGGCAGTTTTTCAGGACACGTTCCTGATCAACTCGAACCTGGTCAACCAGTTCAACTACGGCATCGGGCAATACCACGCGCCCGACAACAACATCACACTGCTGAATAAAGCGTTTGCAGCCACGGCAGCCGGAATTACCAACCTCCCGTCGACAGGGCAGGCGCCCAATAGTTTCCCCATCGTCAAATTTTCAGGCACAGACGACCCCGCGCAGTGGGGGCCCAACACGGGACAATACGTGCAAAGCACCAACACCGATTCGCTGAAGGATAACGTGCAGTGGGTACACGGTAAGCATTCTCTAACCTTCGGCGGGCAATTCGAGTGGCTGGAGTTTAACGACCTTTACGCGTATCAGGGCAGCACGCCGCTCACACTCAGTTTTGCTGTAACTGAAACCGCTCAGGTAAGTGGCGGCTCGGCTGCCCCAACCAAAAACACCGGTCTCGCCTACGCCAGCTATCTTCTCGGTGCGGTCGATTCGTCAAGCTACACGGAGTACGCACCGATCGCCCAGGAAACCGGTTCGCGCTACCATCCATTTGCCGTTTATGCCAATGACGATTGGAAACTGACGCCTCGACTGACCGTGAATGCTGGTTTGCGCTGGGACGTGATGCCTCCGTTCCGTGAAGTTGAGAACCGTTTCTCGTTCCTGAACGCGACCATGGCCAATCCAGTCACCGGCAACAACGGCGCTCTGCAGTTTGCCGGAAGCGGGACTGACGGCTGCAACTGCCGAACGCCCATGAACACGTATTACAAGGATTGGGGGCCGCGGTTGGGCGCGGCTTACGCGCTTGGCGACAAGACGGTCATCCGCGCAGCCTACGGCATTTACTATGCTCATGGCGGCGGCACCTCTGGGGGCGCAACCACGCTTCCGGCGTCCGGCATGGAACTCGGTTTCTCGGCCGTGCCAAATCCGCCCAGCCCCGGCGATTCGCTTCCTGCTTTTTACCTCAACAACAGCAACTACAACAGCACGTTGTCGAATACCAACTTTGGAGGAGCCGGCTATTCCGTTACCGCGCCGCCCATCTATAACTCCGCATACGCAACCTATTACTCAACCGCGGCGGTTGCGCCTTACAAAATATCGTCTACTGTCTCGTATCTCGATCCCAAGTACGGCGGCCGTACGCCGACATTCGAAGGATGGTCATTCGGCCTCCAACGCCTGCTGACCAAAGACATCACCGCTACGGTGAGTTATGTGGGCAACCAGGGGCACTTCCTGGTGCCTTCCGGCGTCGCGCGCGGCTACTGGGGCAACCAGCTGGATCCGATGTACCTTGCTCTCGGAAGCAGTGTTCTGGGTGCAACGGCTACAGCCGCCAATATGCCCAACGGAGCCCTGCCCTATTCAACGTTCAACAATAAGGTCGACCAGGCCCTGTTGACATTTCCGCAATACAGCGGAGTCACTGACCAGGTTGCCGCAGTCGGCAACGCAAACTACAACGCGCTGCAGCTCTCCATGGTCGAGCGGCTCAGCCACGGTCTCACCTTCATGCTGAACTACACGTACAGCAAAACGATCGACGATATCGGAACCTTCCGCACTGGCTATGCCATTCCTGCCGGCGTTCTGGCCAACAGCACCAAGGCTTGGCCTATCGACAGAATCGATCGGTCGCGAAGCGTGCAGGACCAACCCCAGAATCTTGTGGCTACCAGCACCTATGACCTTCCCTTTGGCAAAGGGCACTGGGGCGACGGCAACGCTATCGTTCGGGCTCTCGCCGGCGGTTGGCGCGTCTCCGACATCGTCAGTGTTTTCTCCGGCGATCCGCTGGCAATTGTGGGCGGATCCTCTACCTGCACTGCTCCCGGGCAGGGAACCTGCATGCCCGTCTACACGCCCGGATACACCGGCTCCGCACGCCAGAACGGTGGGTGGGGACACGGCGCCACCAGAAACGGCAACTCCGGCACCGTGAATCCCATGACCGAGCTGTCCGCCATGCAGTACATCAACCCAGCAGCCTTTTCGAATGCAACCTCTCTCTCCAACCCCAATTGCACAGCCTCCGGCACGGCCTGCGAAGGAATGGTGATTGGCAATACTGCCCGTACCGCTCCTTACGGACTGCGCGGCCCCGGAAACTACAACATCGACGGCGACCTGCGGCGAACCTTCGACCTCTGGAAAAACGAGAGGGTGAAGTTCATCTTCGAGGCGAGCGTCTTTAACGCTGTCAACCACGTCTGGTTTGGCAGCGCCTCAAGCACCGCGGACGGCTCGATCGGCTCCACGACCGGATCTTCCAGCCTGGGGGTAATAACAGGCCAGGCCAATAGCCCGCGTCAGTGGCAATTCGCAGGGCACTTCACATTCTAAGAATCAGTTGTGTCTTAACCACTCGGAGGGACTGGAAGACCAGTCCCTCCGATTTTTGCGCTGCGACATCTCGCTGCGCTTGTCGGAGCCTAAATGCGGATGACCAAATTCCCGGTATTCCCTGTCCTGCTTCTCTTGCCTTCTCTTTTGCTTGCCCAGGATACTCGTCGAGTAACCGAACCGCATATCCCCGCCGCTTGTGTAACTCTCGAGGCCGATATTGCGGCCAGCCACGGAGTAATTTC
>JASHVU010000171.1 GCA_030044455.1 Acidobacteriaceae bacterium
CGAGGAATTGGACGGACAGCTGGCGGCAACTCTGGTGGGCTTTGTGGCGTCGCATCTTCAGATGAAGAATGCCCTGGAAAAGGCAAAGAGCGAAATGGACGCGGCCGCCAAAGCCGCCCAAGCCGAGGCGCGCGCGAAGGCCAAGGCGCCAGTCGCGAGGGCTACGTTCAAACCGGAACCGGCACAACCCAGCGAAACCCCGAAATTCCTGTCTCAGACGCCTCCTGGTCCTCCAGGAACCGCCAGCCTATTTGACGCTGCTCGATCGGCACCCGCGCCTGCCCCGTCTTCCAGCGAGGACGACGAGAGCCTGACCGAAGCTGTGGGCCATGAAGAGAATGGCGGTGGGGAAGAATCGGACGAAGCCGCTTAGGCGGTCTACCCGGTTCTTGAGCTCCTTGCGGTCCGATAAAATGGAAGTGACCCACTAAAGGACTGTAACTCAAGCGTTTTCTGGCCCCTGATCAAGGTCAATCGCCTTGAGTTCTATAAGCGGCAGCTCGACCTCAAGTCCGGGAAGCTTCAGCCGAGATGACGATGACACTCAATTCCGAGAAGGCTCTGATCTTCCGGATCGTTCACCGGGATAACCTTCCATGGATTCTGACTCATGGACTCCATGCCAGTAATGGGGCGCTCTCCGATCCAAATTACCGGAATATCGGCAATGCTGATCTGATCGGGAAGAGGAATCACCGTCTGGTCAAGGTTGGCACCAGAGGTACACTCAGCGATTATGTACCTTTTTACTTCACCCCGTTTTCCATCATGATGTACAACATCCACACGGGATACAACGTGCCCATCGTCCCGAATGAAGAAATTCTGATCTTTGTTTCTTCGCTGCTGAGGATCCAGGAGCTTCATATCCCTTTCGTATTTACTGACCAGCATGCGTACCCGGCAATGGCAAACTATTACACCGAACTGGACGATCTCGACAAGATCGATTGGGCCCTCCTGAATCACAGGGATTTCGAGCACGACCCGGACGATCCGGGCAAGAAAGAGCGATACCAGGCCGAGGCGCTGGTCTGGAAACACGTTCCGGTCGAAGCTCTTCTTGGAATCTGCGGTTGCAATGCAACCGCGGATGCGTACGTCAAAGCTGAGCTTGCCAAGCGGAACCTGGACGTAAAATCAAGTGTGCAAGGAAACTGGTACTTCTGATGATGGAATTCACGCAAGGCAATCTCATTGACGCCTCCGCCGAGGCGCTTGTGAACACCGTAAATACGGTCGGCGTGATGGGCAAGGGAATCGCTCTGATGTTCAAAGAGGCGTTCCCCGCGAATTTCCTTGCCTATGAGGACGCCTGCAAACTTCGGGAAGTCAAGATAGGCAAGATGTTTGTGACCGAGAACCGGGCATTCTCCGGGCCGCGCTGGATTATCAACTTTCCAACCAAGAAACACTGGCGGCAGCCTTCGAAGCTGGAATGGATCACTGAAGGTCTGGTTGACCTTCGCAGGGTCATAAAGGAACATCAGATTCGCTCGGTTGCAATACCGCCACTTGGATCGGGGAATGGTGGGCTCGATTGGAACGAGGTGCGACCGGAGGTGGAGCGTATCCTGGGCGATCTCGAAGGGGTCGATGTCCTCGTCTTCGAGCCCACTGCGAGATACCAGAATGTCGCCAAGCGGACCGGCGTCGAAAAGCTTACCCCTGCCAGAGCTCTAATGGCAGAGATGATTCGGCGTTATTGGGTTCTGGGAATTGAGTGCACCTATCTTGAGGTTCAGAAACTGGGGTGGTTCCTGGAAAGGACAATCCATTCGCTGGGGATCGACGATCCGCTCGACTTCCAGTTCAAGGCGGACAAATACGGTCCCTTTTCGGATCGGCTTCGGCACATGCTCAACGCTCTCGACGGAACCTATCTCCATTGCGACAAACGGCTCAGTGATGCCGGCCCTTCGGATACCATCTGGTTCGACGAGGAGCGACGCCGCCACCTGGTCTTGTATCTTCAGCAGGAGACATCGAAATCACTCAGGAAGATTCTGGACCTGACGGCGAAACGCATCGACGGTTTCGAATCGCCCCTGGGTATGGAGCTTCTGGCTACGGTTGATTGGTTGATCGCAAGAGAGCATCGGGAACCGACGATTGAGGGGATTCGCTCCGGTTTGCGAGAGTGGCCGGCGGGCCGGGATGCCTCCGACCGCAAACTCCGCCTGTTCAACGACCGGCTTATCGGGCTGGCGCTCGACCAATTGGCCATTCCCCTGACCGATCAGGATTGAAAATGGGTAACCGGCGGTTTTGAAGACATTTAAGGGCGACGAAACTTCGCCTGGCAAAGCCGGTTAGGATAAGCGCCCTCGGTAGGGTCCTGACCTGCGCAGACGGGTACCCAATTCAACCCATCATTGTCGAGTGCGGGCTGTGCGACGAAGGGCGCAACTTTCTAACGTCCGAGGTCTCCTTGGTCGGGTCCCTGAGCTGATGGTACGGCAGAGGCAGGCTGCGGAGAACTGATGCTCGATCCCAGCGCCAAGATGCCGTGCAGCAACCGGCGAATGGTGGATTTGGGTATCTGCCTCATTCCCGGCATTTGTCTGGCGCGGGAGAGGCAAGTGAACGTGAGATCGGCGCCAACCGGCAGGGCGATTGGGGAATCGGTCGATCCGGTGCATGAAATATTTAACTCTGTGTTTCGCAACGTGCCAGACAAATTGAACGGGAAGTGAGGTCGAATGTGTGGGCGATACGGCAGACGGGCAGACAAGCAGCTGACCGCCGAATGGATGCAAACATACCGTACTGTACCGCACGAGGGTCTTCGACGATTCACGACTGGATACCCGTCGATACCGATCCAGGCTCGATCCGTGACTCAGCGATTTGGCATCAATCTGGAAGTATCGCTCATGACGAGCCCGCTCTGCCGATAC
This sequence comes from Acidobacteriaceae bacterium, assembly GCA_030044455.1. Taxonomy (GTDB): domain Bacteria; phylum Acidobacteriota; class Terriglobia; order Terriglobales; family Acidobacteriaceae; genus Telmatobacter. Next base: position 2,901 of record JASHVU010000171.1, read on the forward strand.
CGAATGAGAAAGCGCTTCCTCTTATACAATTGAGAACTCGACGACGATCCACGAAAGCGGCCACCCCGAGTACAATACGAGTTCGGACAATGATGGCGGAGATTGTGGCGAAGAAGCTCCTTCTCGCATCTGTGCTGTTCGTTCTCGCTGAGCCGGCAGCGTTGGCGATGAAAAACCCATGGGTTGGCACATGGAAACCGGACCGCGCAAAAAGCAACTTTGTAGAAGTCAATGACTCGCTGATTATCTCCACCCCATCGGCGGGAGTCATGCGCTGGGAATATCCAGCAATTCAGTTCAGAATGCAAGGGAAGCCGGATGGATCGGCGATGAGCCTGGATCTCCCCTCCAAACCGGAGGGACTCGTCGAGACTGTGAAGCTCCTCTCTCGCACCCGGCTGACTTACTCAGTATTTATTAGCGGCAAACTCGTTCAGCGGGGAACGGATGAGCTCTCCGCAGACGGCAAAACTCTAACTGCGACGTCCTGGATGGCCGGCAAGGAATCGGAGAAGAGAATTGAGGTATTCGACAAACAGTAGCTCCGCTTTCTTTCAGCGGCTACTCTGACTGACTCCGCCCGAAAAAGCTGAGAATTACTTGCCGGCCACGGCCCTTCAGTGGGTTAACGGACGCCCCCTGCAAAGGGGCGCTGCCGTCGGACTTTACCCATTGCCCATGGCTAGTCAGTATATTGTGGGCAGAGGCATTCATCGGCAAGAGGTCAGATTTAATGGTAGGAAGGCTCCTCTGCTGTCTCAGCTTTTCGGGATTGGTAGCTTGCGCAAGTTTATCCCTGGCCCAGGTCGCCGCATCTCATCAGTCCGGTAACGATCCTCGCCATGTCGACGCCACCCAGTTTGGCGATCGCGTCACCCTGGGCCCCAATTGGCTCTTCGCACCCGGGGACGATCCCGCTTACGCCTCGCCGAACCTGGATGACAGCGGCTGGATGACCGTCTCCAGCGAGAGAGGCCTGCCGGACTACGGCATCCGCAATCTTCACTACTGCTGGTATCGCCTTCACATTCATCTGCGCCCAGGTACCGGAAACCTTATGGTTGGCGTCGAAGGAAGCTTCGGCGCCTACGAAGTCTACGCCAACGGCGTCCGCATCGGCGGTTATGGGTCCTTCCCCGGTCCTGCAAGGCTCAACCAGTACAGGCTGATCGCGTTTGCGATTCCCGAGGGTGTGGTAACTCCGCATGGCGACCTGGTTCTCGCGCTTCGCTTCGCGCTCGACGCGGTTGGCGACATGGGCCCCGGCACGAGCACTCCTCTTCGGCCCATCTCCCAGGTCCATCTCTTGAGCCGGAACTCGGCGCCGCACGAGATGAGCTACGTCGACGCACATAACACGGCGGACATGTGGGTCCTGGCCAGTCTCAGTCTCCTCATCGGCTTGGTAGCCATCGCCCTCTACGGAACACTACGCCATCAAAAGGAGTATCTGGCCTGCGCTGTCTTTTTGTTCGCGGAAAGCACGTTCTGCTTTGACTACATCTGGCAGCAGTTGGTTGCGAACACCATCCCAACTCTCTGGGTACAGTACGGCTCAACAGGCGTCGTCAACTTCGCACTCATCGAATTCGTTCGTCTGGCGCTTGGCTTGCCCCGCACGCGCTCGCTGCTCGGCCTGGAACTTGTCAGTTCCCTTTCGGTGTGCATCAGCCCTCTGGCCTGGGCCGGTCACTTTCCCTTCTATGCTGGGTTCGTCTTCTACTATGTTCCTATCCTGATCGTCCTGATCCTGCTGCCCGTGCTGCTTGTCCGGGCCAGCCTGCGTGGCAACCGCGAAGCCTGGGTATTGCTCCCTGCCGTGCTTCTCCGGGGACTGGCGACCTACTGGAGTTTCTTTAACTTCGCAGCATATTACACCCATCTGACCGGGACCTTCCACTCTCTTCCCACGCTGCACATTGCCAGCTACGAAATTCCCCTTCGCAGCATCGGCGGATTCGTGTTCTTCATCACCATCCTGCTTTTTCTCGTACTGCGCACGGTCGGCATCGCGCGCCGCCACGCAACCATCAACTCCGAGCTCGAAGCTGCGCGCACCGTCCAGCAGGTCCTCATTCCCGATCGAGTCCCCACAATCCAAGGCTTCACCATTCAAAGCGTCTACAAACCAGCCGGAGAAGTGGGAGGCGACTTTTTCCAGATCCTCCCAACTCCCGGCGGAGGTGTGCTGGCGGTGATCGGCGACGTCAGCGGCAAAGGCATGCCTGCGGCCATGATCGTTTCGCTACTTGTCGGCACCGTGCGCACCCTCGCGCACTACACGCAAAGACCCGGCGAAATACTCGCTGCCATGAATCACCGGATGCTGGGGCGCAGCCATGGCGGATTCACCACCTGCCTGGTGTTGCGCGCAGAAGGCGACGGTACGCTGACCGTCGCTAACGCTGGCCACATCTCGCCTTACCTTGCCGGCAAGGAGCTTACACTCGAAAACGGCCTCCCGCTCGGCCTCGCCGCGGAATCTACTTACCCTGAGTCAACTTTTCGTCTTCGGCCCGGAGCCCAACTCACCATGCTCACCGACGGCGTCATCGAGTCCCGGGATAAGGCCGGAACGCTGTTCGGGTTTGAGCGATCGGCTGCCCTAAGCACCGAAGCCGCTGAAGAGATCGCTCGCACGGCACAGGTGTTCGGACAGGACGATGACATTACCGTCCTGACGTTGCGCTATGCGGGCATTCCGGTCTCCGCTTAACGTCCTCACGAACAGTGAGGTCACCCGAGGAGCTCGGACCGGGCCTCGAATCTCTGGATTTCGAGCGGTCGACCGCTCACCAGTTACGACCTGATCAATAGATTAGGGGCGGAAATGCCAGATTGGTCCTCTTACGATTTTCAGATCTCAAAAGCCACTGGAGAGCATTTTCCGGCGCACAAATATCTCACGAAAACCTCAGCTTTCTCTCATGGGGAATTCGACGCGACCCTAAGGACAATCCGAGCGTAATGAACTCGTCGGAAGAGTGCGAAATTGGCGTGACTCCGGTTAGGCGGTCAGCCGTCCAGAATTCGAGTTCTGGCTCGGTGAATGAAT
>JASHVU010000010.1 GCA_030044455.1 Acidobacteriaceae bacterium
TGCGCCGTATGTGTGGTCGCCTACTCGGAAATTTGACGATTCTTCGCCTGCGTGCTGGGCAACAGCAACATTTGTTCTCTCAATTTCGCACGTTTATTCGCTCTTCTACGTCATTCACGTAGAAGTTCTGCCACAAAGAGCCCTCACATGCAAGCTAGTATCGTGTGGATTGGTGTACGGATCTGTGCGGGGCGCTCAGTGATGAGCGTCCCTACCGCGACCAGCGAGAACACCCACGAGTTCGGTTCGGTTTCTGAGCCAGACGCCGTTTTGTGTAAAAAGCGGGCTTCCAGAGAGAAGACTCTGCAGGGACATTCAAGGACAGAGAAGGTCATGAGAACGAACTGCGCGGCCCAGCGGGTCACACTACCGCTGATCTCGTGCTGGTTCTAGGTCAAGCCTACTCGGCGAAGAAGGTCCTGAAAGCGAGGATCGGAACGCAGGCTATCCAGCAAGAAGTCAGACCTTATCCAGCCAGCGTCGAGCGACTTCTCCACGCAGGCCTTCTTTAGAGACTCCAGCGCCCGGTCATTCTCGCCGAGCCCGGCGTAAATCGTAGCCATCGTATATGGTGAAGCCATCGCCCTCGCGTTGTGCTCCAGCTCGCGAAGCATCTTTTCCGCTTTGCCCTTCTCGCCCGCCGCTGCCCAGGCGTGCGCCAGCGCCACGGCCCCTCGCGGATCGTCCGACATCTCTATCGCCTTCTGATATTCCGCGATCGCTTCCTGAAGCCGGCCTGTGCCTTCGTAACCCGCGCCGAGATAGTAGTGCTGAGACGAATCCTTCGGATCCAGAATCAGGCCCCTCTTTCCGGCTTCAATCAGGTCGGCGTAATCCCGCAGTTCGAAATACGCATCCGACTCGGACTGCGCTGAACTGTAACCGGTGTCCAGTTGGTCGATTATTGCGATCTCGGCGAGCGCTTCGCTGCGCCGGCCAAGAGAAGCGAGAAATATGGCGCGATCTTCATGCGCGCAGCTGTAACTTGGGGCGAGAGCGATAGCCTGGCTGAACGCACGATCGGCGCCACCCCAATCCCAGTCGAAATTCCACTTTAGCGCGCCCAGCGTGTCCCAGGCTTCGCCAATACTGTCATCCAGCTCCATTGCTTTGGCAACGAGCTTGTTCGCGGCCTGATACGCCTGCTCCTTCGGCAAGGCTCCGTCATACGCCAGAAAGACGTACGTATCTGCCAGGCCAGCATAGGCAAGCGCAAAGTCTGGATCCTCTCGGATCGCATCTTCGAAAAGGTGCTGAGCCTTCCTGAGCGATGCGGGTCGGTTGAATTCAGTCGCGAAGTAGAGGCGTCCCTGGATATAAGCATCGTACGCGGCTGGGTTCACGGCGCCCGCCCTTCGCATCTGTCGCTGCTGCGCTGGGGTGATTTGCGCCTGAACCTGTTGCGCGATCGCGCCTGCTACTTCCTCCTGCAGTTTCAGAACATCGCCACGTTCGCGATCGTACGTCTCGGCCCAGATGTGCCGGTCTGTGCGTGCTTCGAGCAGCTGCGCCGTGACGCGAACCCGCTGACCCGAACGAATCACCGATCCCTCTACGATGGCGTCCACGTTCAGTTCGCGGGCAATTTCCGGTAGGCTCTTCCTGGTTCCCTTGTACTGCATCACCGATGTCCGCGAGATGACGCGCAGCGAGCCCACATTGGCCAGATCCGTAATCAACAGGTCAGTCATGCCATCGGAAAAGAACTCCTCTGACGGATCGCCGGATAGGTTACTGAGAGGCAGGACCGCAAGGGAATGGATCGACGCAGCCACAGGTTTCGCGTGAACCGATCGCCACGCCGTCCAGGCAATGAGTCCCAGCGCAAGAACAGCACAAAGAAAAGCCGCCCGCACAACCAACGTGAGGCGGACCTCCCGCTTTCCTGGCATGGCTCGGCTCACAACCTTTCCAACGCCGTCGGCTTTTTCCTCAGTGGCTGGCGGCGTCGGCGCATCCTCAACCGGGCCGATGTATCGGTAGCCGCGGCGAGGCAGCGTCTCGATGTACCGTGGGCTCTCCGCCGAATCGCCCAGCACTTCGCGAATTCGCGCAATCGCATTGTGCAGGCTGTGGTCAAAATCGACGAATGTGTCGGAGGACCAGATTCGGCTCTGCAGTTCCTCGCGCGTCACCAAGTTGCCGGCACGCTCCAGCAGGATCTCCAACACTTGCAGAGGCTGACCGCGAAGACGCAGTCGTACGCCCTGCCTGCGCAGCTCTCCGGTGCGGACATCCAGCTCGAAATTGTCGAAGCGCAGCCTTCCGGAAGCGAGCGGCTCGGTAGCCATGGGCGGCCTCGGGGTTAAGCCAGCCTATCATATTTCTATACGCATTTAACTACCCAGCATAAACACGCCCGGATTCAATCATTTAGCGATGGAGAAAACATTGAGGACGAATGGAGGGCGCGAGGATTGCACCCTGGAAAGGAATCGAAGATAGTGCGGATTGTTGTTGCGGGATTCAACCCTCGGAGCCACTCCCCCGTACTCGGCTGGTGAGCAGTTTCCCGCGGGAACCAACAAGGAGAATCCGAACATGATAAAGCTATCGCATATCTCGACGGTTCTGGCCGCCTTTCTGGCGCTCACCTCTTATGCCCTGGCGCAGCAACCAAAGCAGCCAGAGGGACAAGGGGACCAGGACCCGCTCGTCCAGATTGTTCGCAACGCCACGCAACAGTACCAAAGTGCCCCGCCCAAGGGGTACACAGCTGCCCTCGGCTGCGTTAGCGGTTCCGACCACGGCGCCATGGGTGTCCACTACGTCAATGGCCAATTCAATGGAGAGACTCTAAGTAATGGACAGCTCGACCCGACGAGCCCACAAGCCATGATCTATGAGCCGCAGGCGAATGGTGAAATGAAGCTTGTGGCCGTCGAGTTCATCATCTACGCGAGCGCCCTCCCTGCCGGCGCCCCGCCACCCGAGGTGTACGGTCACCTGATGCTATACATCGACGGTCCTTCGACTGCAAGGCCAGACGCTTCGCCAAACCGTTACGGGCTTGCAGGCTTTTACGAATTGCACGTATGGGCATGGAGAGACAATCCCCAGGGCTCGTTCGTGGACTGGAACGACCACGTGAGTTGCGCGCTGGAGGCACCACCACAGTAGCGCGGGGAGAGTTCTACACGCCTCCCGTTTACAACCACCAGGGAGAACAGGCAGACTTTGGCCCTTTAATGGGCCAAAGTGCTTAGTGACAACATTGCGGGTGGTTGGTCGGCCATCTGGAGATTGCATCGCACTGGGCAGTCGTTCATTCGGATCATCCCGAACGCGGCGCATCCATTGAGACATCGGGGGCTTGTATCGGTGCACGGTCATGAAGCGGAGGATCAGCGAGTCAAAACCTTTGCAATCCCCGTTGCCAACAGGAAAGTGGCTTCCCTGAAGATCCACTGATCCACTTGGCTCTCGCCACCCAATCAGGAGGTCTTTATGTCCGCGGATCTGCTTTTCTACGAAGATTCGGATGGCTATGCGGAGTTCTATCGCACTAGTAACGGCTCGATCACTCTCGCGCGGCCTGAAACTGGCTGGGAGGCGAATTGGACTCATAATGCCACGGGTCTATTCGGAACTGTGGGGGGCCTTACCCAGATCGTTCTTTGCAACTCCGTCACCGGTACCTTCCGCATGGACATGGTTACGGACGTACCGGGCAGTGTCGGTCCGGATGTCCTGGTGAAAGAAATCCCCAACTGGCGTCCGGGCGGGAGCCAGATGGTCGTAGGCGTCTTCAACGCGAGTGAACCGGCCACTGGTTATTGGATACCGGGTTTTGCTCAGCTTCTCTTCTACGACGCAGCTCATGGCATCGGGGAGATCTACGAAGTCATTGAAGGAACGCCTGGTCTCGTCAATCAATTTACAGGCTGGCGCAGAACCTGGAAGCAGATCGTTCCAGGCGTCTTCAACGGTAGCTACGGTGGTGCCGTTACTGATCTACTGTTCTACGACGCCTCTACAGGGACCGGAGAGTTTTACGCGACGTCACCGGCAGCTGAGATCAGCCTCATGCGAACCGTCACCGGGTGGCGAAAGACGTGGAAGCAGATTGTTCCTGGCAACTTTAGCGGTGGTCAGCAGACCGATTTGCTCTTCTACGATCCGGACGGTCACGTCGGTGAGTTCTATTCGGTTGACAACGGCACCATCCATCTTCTTGAGGCGAATACAGGATGGCGAAGCACCTGGGACCTGATTGTGCCAGGAAATTTCAGCAACGGCAAGTTCCAGAGGATCTCTTGATGCCTTCGCGAATGCCCAGACCGAGAGGCCGGCAGGTTGTCAGTAGAGAGTTTCTGCGATTCATTGG
>JASHVU010000172.1 GCA_030044455.1 Acidobacteriaceae bacterium
TGGTGCCCGTGGTCCCCATCTGCGGCATGATCGTTTCGGTAGCGTTGATGGTTTCGCTCGACGCGCCCGCCTGGATCGGCTTCGGGAGCTGGCTGATCGTGGGCCAGATCATCTACTTCAGTTACAGCCGGAAACACAGCAAGGTGCAAAAACTGGCGGCGGCAGCAGGGGATTAAGCGCTGTTTGAATCCGGGCCCCAAACATGACGGCCTCCCGCACGGGAGGCCGTCGACATCTCATCGCCGAATCTTCGCGGTGGACTTCAAACTCTCAGCCCGGCGTGAATCAGCTGCTCACTGACCATTGGCCACTGTCTTTACGCACAGCTCGTCAAACGCGCGCACCAACTCGCCGGCAATCTGCTGCGCCGTCGCCTGCTCGATGATGTATCGCTGCATCAGGTAAACCAGCTTGCCGTCGCGCAGAATTGCCACCGCCGGCGAGGTCGGCGGATTACCCTCAAAGTAGCTCCGTGCGCGCTCAGTGGCCTCGCCGTCCTGGCCCGCAAACACGCTGATCTGGCGGTCAGGCTGGTTGGCCGAGTTTGCCAGCGCCAGCCGCACGCCTGGCCGCATCTTGCCCGCGGCGCAACCGCACACTGAGTTCACCACCACCATCGTCGTACCGTTTTTGGCCAGCGCCGCGTCAACATCCTCAGCCGTGCGCGCTTCCTTGATGCCGGCGCGCGTCAGTTCCTCCCTCATGGGGATCAGCATAATTTCTGGATACATGAATACCTCCGGCAAGGGCATTGCCCCAATCCATTCTATCGTTAAACCGCGCTTCAGGCCTCGCAGGTTCGTCCGGCGGTATTCGGACCCGAGCCAATCAAGCCCCGTCGCGATACTCTTGATCCGATGCTCCTCATTGAAAACCAGCCTCTCGCTCCGCTGACCACGTTTGGCGTTGGCGGCCTTGCGCGCTGGTTTGTCGAGGCCGCTGCTGAAGCTGAAATCGAAGAAGCCGTCGCCTGGTCTGTCGAGCGCGGAGTCGATCTCTTCGTTCTCGGCGGAGGCAGCAACCTGCTCGTCTCCGACGATGGATTCAACGGCCTCGTCCTCAAAATCTGCATCCCAGGCCTTAATCTCCTCGAAGAAGAAGACGGAACGAAGTTCCGCGTCGGCGCAGGTGTCTCCTGGGACCACCTCGTGGAGCAGAGCCTTGGACTGAATTGTGCTGGCGTGGAATGCCTCGCCGGTATTCCCGGCACGGTCGGCGGAACTCCCGTCCAGAATGTCGGCGCCTACGGGCAGGAAGTATCTTCTGTTATCGATCGTGTCCGCGCCTACGACCGACACAGCCGCGCTTTTGTCGAATTAGGCGCCGCGGACTGCGGCTTCAGCTACCGCCGCAGCCGCTTCAACACCGTCGATCGCAACTGCTTCATCGTCACCCGCGTCGACTACCGCCTCACTCCGAATGGCTCGCCAACCATCCGTTACGCCGATCTCGAACGTGCGCTAGCAGCCTCACTTCCTGAGGGGGGCCAGCCCACGCTCGAAGACGTTGCCGCCGCCGTCCGCCGGATTCGCCAGAGCAAGGGCATGCTCATCGTCGATGGCGACCCCGACTGTCGCAGCGCCGGCAGCTTCTTCAAGAACCCGGTAATCTCTGAGGATCTCTTCCAAAGCATCGCCGCACGCGGTGCCGCTGGCGCGCCGCCGAGGTTTCCGGCCGGCCCCGGCAACGAGAACTTGATTCGCGTCAAAATCCCCGCCGCATGGCTTATTGAGCAGGCCGGCTTCGCCAAAGGCTTCGCCCTCGGCGCAGCAGGAATCTCGACCAAGCACACTTTAGCTCTTATCAACCGCGGCGGAGCAACCGCGACCGACATTCTCGCCCTCGCCATAAGAATCTCCGATGCGGTCGCCGAGCGATTCGGCATTCGGCTCGAAATGGAGCCCGAACGAGTGGGCTTCTGACTGAATCCAAAACCGGGGTGCCAGGTTCCAGCTCCGCTTGGGCCGGGAAATAATTTCAGCTGCCCAACCGATTTCTCAACCGCTCGCGTTCTTTCGCCAGCACCTCCGCCGCCGGACCCTGCGCAACTTGCCGACCCTCTTCGAGAAGCAGGACTTCGGCTCCAAGTGCCAGCGCATCTGTCGCATCGTGTGTTGCCATCACTGTCTGCACTTGGTTCGCCGCTACCCAAGCCTGCAATCGCTCCAGCAGCGCATCGCTCGCCCGCCCGTCCAACGCAGAGAATGGTTCATCGAGCAGCAGCAGCATCGGCGCGGGGGCAAGCGCCCTCGCCAACGCCACGCGCTGCGCCTGTCCGCCTGACAACTCCTGGGGTCTCCGACCTGCCAGTTCGGCCGCACCCACCAGCGCCAGCATCTCCTCCACGCGCTGTACGCGCCGGGCCCGCTCCGTGACCTCGAGCCCGTACTCCACGTTTTCCGCCACAGTCAGGTGAGGGAAGAGTGAAGGCTCCTGCGCAACCAGCCCGGTCTGGCGCTTGCCCGGTCGTACGGCTAATCCACGCGCTGAATCGCTCAGTTCGCGCCCGTGCAATGCCACGCGCACCAGCCTTCCCTCATCAAGCCCCGCCAGCAGCCTCAGCATCGTGCTCTTACCGGCTCCCGATGGGCCAAAGATCACCGTCCATGGCGCTGCGAATCTGCCCGCAACCTGCAAATGAAATCTGCTGCGCTGCGCATCGATCTCGAATTGAATACTTGGCTCAATCACCGCTGCGCTCCCGTTGCGGCGTGAACCGCGCGCGACGTCAGCCGTGCACGCGCCCGCGAATAAATCAGCACCAGCGCGACCAGGCTGAACAGGATTAACAACCCCGCAGTGCGCATCGCCGCCGCGTAGTCGAAGTTTTCCACCTGGTTGTAAAGCAGGATCGAGAGCGTCCTGGTCGCCCCCGGAATATCGCCGCCCAGCATCAGCACCACGCCGAACTCGCCCACGGTATGCAGAAAGCTCAGCACCATGGCAACAATCAGAGATGGTTTTGCTAACGGCACGAGGATGGTCCTCACGATGCGTGGCGGTGACGCGCCCAGAAGTCGAGCTGCATCCAGCAACGACGGTGGAATAGCCGAGAAACCTGCCACCAGCGGCTGCAACGCGAAAGGCAGGCTATAAATCACCGAGCCGACGACCAGCCCATCGAATGAGAAGGCCAGCGGATGCCCGATTACCGCAGCAATTCC
>JASHVU010000173.1 GCA_030044455.1 Acidobacteriaceae bacterium
GGAAAATACCCGCAGGCTGAGGCGCTCCTGAAGCAAGCCCAAGAAACTGCCAGTCGCGCACAAGTCCCTGATCAAGGCGTCACGCTGGGCGCGATGGTCTCGCTCGCTACCGTTTACGAAAGCGAAGGTAAACTAAAGGAAGCCGAAGATCTGCGTTCGCAGCTTGTGGAAATCGACCACCGCGTTCTTGGTCCCGAAAATCCAAGCACGCTCACCGACATGGAGAAGCTTGGCTGGGCGGAAAATGACCTCGGGAAATACACTCGGGCCGAAACGATTCTTAGTCAAACGCTGGGCAGTGAGCGGCGCGTGTTCGGCGCTGAGCATCCTGAGACATTGGTTACTGAGCAGAATCTGGCCGTCGTACTCCTGAATGAAGGCAGGTACCAGGACGCGCAGCAACTCGATCAACAAGTCGTCGACGTTCAGCGGCGAGTGTTGGGCGCCGAGTCACCAGCAACGCTTTGGAGCTCCGCGAATCTGGCTTGGGTATACGACCGCGAAGGTCAGTACGCGCGTTCCGAAGCCCTGATGTCACAGGTTGTGGAAGCTGAGCGGCGCGTGCTGGGTCCTGAGAACCCCGTCACATTGAGTCATACCTCGTCCCTGGCCGATGTTTACTATGGCGAAGGCAAGTATGCGCAGTCTGAGGCGCTTCACAAACAGCTTCTGGCCATAGACCGCCGTTCGTTCGGCCCGGACAACCCTCAAACGGTCGGAGACATGACAGATTTGGCCTGGGTCGAATACCTTGCAGGCGATTACACCAACGCGGAGCCTCTTGGTAAGCAGGCGCTGGATCTTGAGCGGCGCGTTGCCGGCCCCGAACATCCAAATGCCTTGAACGCCGCCGGGAATCTGGCCGACCTGTACACAGCCGAAGGCCGCTATGCGGACGCGGAAAGGCTCTACAAGCAGACGTTGGAGACCGGTCTTCGGATCTTGGGACCAGAGGGCCGCCAGCCAATGGAGATCGCTTCAGACCTCGGGATCATGAATCAGCTCCGCGGCAATTTCACGTTGGCCGAAAGCTATGGCGCGCAGGCCTACACGCATCGGCGGCACAAATTCGGTCCGCAGGATCCGCACACCATGGCATCGGCGAACGATTACGCGCTGGCTCTGGTGTCGGAAGGCAAGTTTGCCGCGAGCGAGCTGGTGGCGCGTGAGTACCTTGCCATCGACAAAAAAGCTTATCCGGATCACTGGCAGCGATTCCGTGCGGCGAGTCTGCTCGGCGCAAGCCTTGCCGGAGAAAAGAAATACGCTGAAGCCGAGCCGCTGCTGCTCGATGGTTTGAAGGGCATGCTGGCGCGGAAGGAGCGCATTCCTGTGCCATACCGGTACAACCTGAACCTTGCGCGGCAGTGGGTCGTCCAGCTCTACACGGACTGGGGAAAACCCGACCGGGCCGCCCAATGGACGGAGAGGTAGCTTCATGCGCTGGCAATGAGGACGGCGAGTGCGAATCATCATCCGCCCGCCGCGCGAGACTCTGCTTGCGAGTTCAATGGCGGCAATCAAGTAAGAATCAAGTATGTTCTGGGCCGAAGCTGCCGAAGCGCTGGGTAAACCGGGCCCGGTGCCCACGTTGTTTGAAGTGAAGGCCGAGCCTGACTGGGCAATGAATCAACTGAAACAGATGGCCGCCGCCGGATTTTGAAGCCGCAGACGCTCGAAACCAGCCCCGATCTCGCTCCTTTCCGCGACCAGCCCAATTTCCAGGCCTTGATCAAGCAACTGCGCTCGCCTGCAACGCAGCCGGCTCAGCGACGCTGCGCGATCTCTCCGCCGCAGCCATCTCTCCGCAGAACCCTGCATGTCCGCGGCTCGGCACCTTGAAGCCAATGCGAATTGTTCTGAAAAACGCCAACCCCGACCGCGATCGACCCCCGAGCGCAAGTCGTCGGCTTGCAGTCGCAATGCCGATATTTGGGGAGTCATCGACTTCGGTGAGCGCCTTGGCGATGATCTACTCCTTGACGAGCGCGCGCGAGGTCAATTCCCGGCACTCGAGCGCTGTAGGGCGGTTTTGGGGCGGGCAACAAAGCCTTCCACGGGGCTATCGCCAACCCGGAAAACAACGAATTCATGTGCGGTCAGCTCTGTATCCTGCGCCTTGACGGTGCTGAGAGCATCATTCCCGGCAACAAGCAACACCATGCAGGAAGGATCGAGTGGATTTTCCGCCGCGAGAATAAGCGCATCGCGTTCCGAGGCGTACATGTCGCCATTGATCTTGAAGGTCGCACCCTCATAATCAAGGCCAAGTTGCATCGACCAGCGCGCGAGGGCAGAATTGGCCTCAGGCCGGCCGACAAACACCACGTTGCGGTGTCGCAGCATGTCATCAGAAACTTCGAAATCCTTGTAAACAGGAACCTCGCTTTCGTAGCGGTTGAGGAATTTCTGCTGCAGTTGTTCGGCTGCATAGCGATTCGCGCCCGCTTCGCGCGACGTACCATACACAATGACGGCGGACGGAAGGCGGCGCCAAATGTCGTTGACAAGGTAGACGGGGCCGTCGGGAGGATCAATCGCATCCAGATGCGCGGAGACGGGCGTGAGCCCCGCCTTTTCGAGGAAGGAATCTGCCGTCACCGTTTTCGTAGAATGGGCTGCGAAATAATCGCGCATCAGTCTTAAAAAGGCATCGTCGCCCATTTGAATGCGGAGTGAATCGAGAAAGAGGACTCCTTTGGTTCGCTCTTGCCGATATTGGTCGAGCGGAGTGTTCGCGCGGGACTGAAGGCTGCGCCAGATCGCACGCTGCGCGTTCATCGCTCCGTCAACGTCGTTTGACTGAAGCACCCTGTAATATTCCGCCGACCCAGCCACGAACCAGATATCGCGATCGGAAGCGGGCAATAGCCAGCCTTCCCACAGTCGGTCGGTGTAATCCGGCTTGTTGGCGGCCGGAATAGGCTTCGCCATCACCGGTCCGGGTGAATTGGCCATCCGCGTTTTTTCATTTTGCTCAATCGATGCGCGCAGAGTGGCAGAGGGTTCGGCATCAAACAAGTGATAGCCGGAGGGATACAAACCATCATCTCCGCTGAAATCGTATCTCTTATCGGGCAGCCATTCCCGCTGGTTGGGCCGGCCGAACTCAGCCCAGACCATCATGTTGGAGGCCATCTCTGCAGTAACTACTTTTGCATCCATGGTTGAGGCCGCAACCAGCGGAGCGGTACGAAACGCAAGGAATCCGAACTGCTCGTCGATCTGGCCACGGTACTTGGTATAGAGCTGCTGCCAGGCCATATCTCTTACTCCCGGCACGTAGGGAATGAACTCGGGATCCCCTTTGGGGTCGGGGAATTCTTCGAGCCGCACGCTCAGATCCTTCGCGTTATTATCGCCCCAATAGAATCCAGGAGTACCACCGAACCACTCGTTCTTTGAACTGCGCCACAGTTTTGTATGGTTCGTGCCCAGATCGAAAATAGCGATTTCGTTTGTCTTGGCGTCGCCCATGATCCACTCATTTGTATAGAGGCCGTTGTTTTGCGTACTAAGGATGCGAACCATGTCATCGATGTTGCCACCGTATTGAATAGCCATGCGCGCGCGAAATGCCACGGGTGTCCCAGCGCCATTGAATGGTGTCTGATCGATCGTCGTCTCGGTTAGCACTAAACCGGCATCGTTCTGATACCAATCAGTGCCGCTTTCGATGCCGCCGGGATAACTCTGGATGAGCATGCGGTGGCCCGAGGCAGGCTTGATGTCGAGCATGACATTGGTCTGTTCAGCCAGCGTCAAAGGCCACCATGTGACGTGACCGATCACCATCTTGCCGTCGCGCGTCGCCGGCCCGGTGGCGGCGAAGGCGCTGCAGTGGTCCTTTGCCGAATCACGCTTGTGATCAGAGTAAGGCGGAGCATCGAAGTTCACCCCTTCGAGACCCGAGGGCGTGGCAGATACTGCGGGAGCCAACTCTCCCATCTCCACCGTGGTATTGGCTACGACGATGTCCAGCAAGTCGATACGGCGGTTTTTCCATCGTGCGCCGGCATCGGACGCGCCGTCGGCTATGCCGCGCATTTCCTCGAGAATTTCGCGGTCAAAGCCGCGCAGAAAGAGCGCATTCGCCGTAGTGCGGTAATCATCCCAATGATCTTTCGAGCCCAGAACTGCAGCGCAACGTTCGAGATATTCGGGAATTTCGCGCGACATCAGGTGCCCGTGCTGATATCCGCGCTCATAGGGCTGTCCTTCGATGTGGAGATAGATCCAGCCTGCGGCGGGATAGCGATACGCCGGACCGAATGTCTCGACCGCCTCCCTTGCCGGCCATTCGTCGTTGGTTGAAGAGATTTCTTCCAGGTCTATGCCTTCAAACCATGCTTTGCCGCGAAACGATCCTCCGTTGCCCGCCGTCAGCACAGCTTGGTCATTGCTGCGGCTGGCCACAAACTTCAACGAAACATGGGTCCATGGTTGAGTTCCTCCCAAGGCTTCGGAATGTACGTCGAAGGGCATGGATGCCATGGTCATGGCCGCGCCAATCGCAATCGGAGTGCGATCCACGTCCTGCGCCTGGAGGTCCTCGGTTCGAACCCATCCGCTCAGTTCGTAGCGCCTGCCGACGGTGAGGGTGACCGGGGCCAGACGAACCATTGCGTCTTGGGAAACGGTGTCTCTTTCCAGCCGGATCGACTTGTGGCCATCATGCAGGACGTTGGAGTCGACCACGGCAGAACCGCGAACCGTCGTCCAGTTCTCTTTCGCGCTGTCAAACGATGCTGAGTAAACTGGCGTCGCGGCATTGGCTGCTGCGAGGTAAAGAAGCAATACAGGACCCAGTATCATATCGCCCTCCCGATTCGGACTTGAGGCCCAGTGAGCGACAATCATACTCTTCCGACGGCGCGCGGAATAGCCTCAAATTGGCTGGGGTTCGAAGCCGTGCCGATCGCATTGGCTCCGTTCCTTTTTGCAAGCGCGGGACGGGCGTCCGCGGCGATCATCGGCGCCCCCGTTTCGCCCCTAACAGGCTTAAGTGCGTACTGAAGCACTCATAGACATAAGCGATGAGGTGATTCAGAT
>JASHVU010000174.1 GCA_030044455.1 Acidobacteriaceae bacterium
CGCCGGACCCAACGCTTTCAGGGGCCATTGACCGCCTGGCGCTGGAGCGGGCCGTGGCCAGCCTGCCGGCGGGATACAGATTAATCTTTATCCTTCACGATGTAGAAGGATTCGAACATAATGAGATTGCCGCCATGCTGGATTGCTCGATCGGGAACAGTAAATCCCAATTGCATAAGGCCCGTCTTAAATTGCGCGATGCGTTAAGGACCACGCCCCAACAGGAGGCGCGCCCATGAACGACCATC
Organism: Acidobacteriaceae bacterium; assembly: GCA_030044455.1. Lineage (GTDB taxonomy): Bacteria > Acidobacteriota > Terriglobia > Terriglobales > Acidobacteriaceae > Telmatobacter. The sequence continues at coordinate 249 of JASHVU010000174.1, forward strand.
CTGGAGACATGAGCTGCGAGGAGTTCCAGTCGCAACTGCCTGAGCTGATCGGTTCAGGTCAGATGGCCGCGAACCACCCGCACCTGAAGGACTGCGAACTTTGCCAGGCGTTGTTGGCGGACCTCGAAACAATCGCAGAGGCCGCGCGAAAGCTGTTCCCCATTGAGGACCCACCGGCCAAGCTGTGGGACAAGATCGAGTCAGCGCTGAAAAATGAGGAGGGAGGCGGGCCGCAAGACGAAGCCGGCGCGGGGGCAGAGCCGGAAATTCCGTAACTGGCGGCAACGCAAAGGTTTACATTCTCAGGTGAGCGGGGACGGGGATGGCTGCCCGTCCCCGTCTCATTTTCACGGTAAATTCGCCGATAGACTCCTCGAACGCGTGGGAAAACACTGGCTCGGAGAGCTGCGGCATGTCCTGCAGGTAGTATGCTTCGGCTGATAGACGGGTTGGGAGGGGGGACCCGGAACCGAATTTGGCAGGAGATCGTACCGCAAGCAGAGAATGTGCAGTCTGGAACAAGAAAAGAGGTCGCGGAGTGGTGCCAGCGATGCAACTTTTTCAAACCTTCGTGATCTAATGAAGATAAGCTGATAAGAGGACACTCAATGCCAAGCCAGCCTTCGAATCCAAACCAATCCCGTGAAACCTCCGGGAAGGTCATTGTCACCAATCGTCAGATCCCTGTGTTGCCGGTGCGGGAGACGGTTCTTTTCCCCCATGCGGTGCTTCCGTTGACCGTAGGCCGCGAGAGTTCAATCCAGTTGATTGAATCGCTGGGCGAGGAGCGAACCATCGTGGTGCTGGCGCAGACCGATCCCCGTTTGGATCAGCCCAAGCCTCAGGACATGCACGCCGTAGGCACCATTGCCACGGTACACAAAGTGGTGCGCATGCCCAACCAGAGCCGCTTTGTTTTCACTGAGGGCGTAGGCCGCGTGAAGATCGTGCGCTACTCGCAAACAGAGCCGTTCATGATGGCCGAGGTTGAGATGGTGGAGGACATTGAACCCGCCGCGACCTCAGGCTTTGAGGCGCTGGAGCGCAACGTAGTGGCGCAGTTCCAACAGATCGTGACGGAATCGGCCACGCTCAGCGATGAGCTGCGCACGATTGCCGCGAGTATGGAGGATCCAGCGCGGCTGGTGGATTTTGTGGCTTCATCGCTGCCGTTCCTCACCACGGACGAGAAACAGAAGCTGCTCGAAACAGCCGAGATCTATGACCGACTAGAGCAGCTGAATAAGCTGTTGGCCAAGGAGATCGAGGTGCAACAGCTGCGCGCCAAGATCCAGAACGAGGTGCAGGACCAGGTGCAGCAGTCGCAGCGCGACTACTATCTGCGCGAGCAGCTTAAAGCCATCCAGAAGGAGCTGGGCGAGCAGGATGAGGGTCAGCGCGAGATTGAGGAGCTGCGCGCCAAAATCGAGGCCGCGGGAATGCCTGAAGACGTGAAGAAGGAGGCCCTGAAGGAACTCACGCGGCTTTCGCGCATGTCTCCCATGGCGGCCGACTACTCGCTCACCCGCAACTACATTGAGTGGCTGGCGGTGCTGCCTTGGTCGAAGAGCTCGGGCTCAAAGATCGACATCGGCAAGGCGAAGGAGATTCTGGACGAGGACCACTACGAGCTGCGCAAAGTGAAGGACAGGATTCTGGACTATCTGAGCGTGCTTGAGTTGAAGCCCGACATGAAGGGTCCGATCTTGTGCTTTGTCGGCCCCCCGGGGGTGGGCAAGACCAGTCTCGGCCGGTCGATCGCCCGAGCCCTCGGGCGCAAGTTCCAGCGTGTGTCGCTGGGCGGCATGCACGACGAGGCCGAGATACGCGGCCACCGGCGCACGTATATCGGCGCGCTGCCGGGCCAGATCATTCAGAGCATTCGCCGGGCGGAAACCAACGACCCGGTGATCATGCTGGACGAAGTGGATAAGCTGGGGCGTGACTTCCGCGGCGATCCTGCGTCGGCGCTGCTCGAGACACTCGATCCGGAGCAGAACAACACATTCCGCGACAACTATCTTGACGTGCCGTTCGATCTGTCGAAGGTGCTGTTCATCTGCACCGCCAACATGCTGGACACGGTGCCGCCTCCGTTGCTTGACAGGATGGAGCTGATTCCACTGCAGGGCTACAGCGAAGAGGAGAAGGTGCACATCGCCAACCGCTACCTGATCCCGCGCCAGATCAAGGCCAACGGCATCACAGCTGAGCAGATCGAGTTCCCCGAGGATGCGGTGCGCTACATTGTGCGCCACTATACACGGGAAGCAGGCGTAAGGAAGCTGGAGCAGAACGTGGGCACGGTCTGCCGCAAGCGGACCAGGCGCGTGGTGGAAGGCCACGCGGAAAAGCAGGTGGTTACGCGCGACATGATCAAGGAATTCCTGGGCGGTATCCAGGTGCGCGTCGACACCGAAGTGGCGGAACGCGTGAA
>JASHVU010000175.1 GCA_030044455.1 Acidobacteriaceae bacterium
CACCGGATCGCCTTGACACCCGCCAGGTTAAATGCCGTGTTGATCGATGTGGCATTGGTCGGTGAAACATACCACGCCGCCAGGTTGAAGCCCAAAATCTGATCCGTGACGGCGATGCCGGGGCTTGACGGATCTACTGTTACTGAAGTCGCGACAGCATTGACGGTGACGGTCGCCGTCTGGGTCACAGTCGCGGTTGCCGCATTGGTGACGGTAAGTGTGTAGGTGGTGGTGGTGGTCGGGCTGACTGAAACAGCGGTGCCGCTGGTTGCAGTCAAATTACCCGGCGTAATGACGCCGGTGCCGCCAGTGAACACTCCGGTAAGGCTGGAACTGTCACCCGATGAGATGGTGGCGGGACTAGCGGAGAAGCTGGTGATGGCGGGCGCGGCCACAGCCTGCACAGAGGTGGTCGCGGTTGCGGCGGTTGTGCCGCTGGCGCCGGTCACGGTGAGCGTGTAAGTGGTTGTTGTGTCATTCGGCGGGGTCACCGAAATCGCCGTCCCGCTTGTCGCCGAGAGATTGCCGGGAGTAATGACCCCAGTGCCGTTGGAAAACACCCCGGTAAGCTTGGCGCTGCCTCCATCGGTGACAATTGTCGGGCTGGAGGCAAAACCGCTAATTGAGGGCGGCGGATTATTGTTGCCCCCTCCCCCGCCGTTTCCACCTCCGCCGCAGCCGGCAAGCGCAACGATTCCGAGCCCATAAACTGCGGCAGCCGCCGCAAGAAGACCCTTGTGTGTCATGGCATCCTCAAATCCGAGCTAAATCGATTCCAATGCAGCCCACCGTCTCATGGCAGAGGCGGGGATTGCATGCAATTTTCCGGAGCGACGCAAGTATACACTGCGAATCACATGGCGGGCGCGCGAAATCGGCGACGGATCTCCCACCGATGCCGGGAGCTGCGAGTCTCGCACTCAACCCGTTTCGTGCCAATTGTCTACTGAATCATGTAGATGCTACGATTCTCTGTATCAGGTCTACCGATTTCTACATTTTCTGCGGTCCATCGTGTATGCAGCGGTTGACATTTCGAGGCCGGCAACATCCATATCTAGTGAATTCCGAGCGAATTAGGGATGACAAGCCCCATTTCTTTCGTAACCTGCTGATGGCAAGCAACGTGCAAGAGAATGTCTTGATGTAGAAAGTCCCCTTCATGGAAACCAGTCTGCTCAACCGGGTGCAGGCCACGCTGCTGGCGATAGCCACGCTTGCGCTTTTCGTGTTGGCGGTGCTCAATCTGCAGCAGCAACAGGAGTCTCAGCTGCCGGATGACGGCGTCTGGTGGCATGAGGCTGCTGGCGGGTTGCAGGCGCAAAAGGTACTGCCCGAGAGCCCCGGCGAACGCGCCGGAATCCAGCCCGGAGATTTGCTGACCGGGGTGAACAATCACCCGGTTACCCGGGTCAGCGATCTCGAGCACGAGCTATTCCTGGGCGGTCCTTACGTGCAGGTGGATTATGCCATTATGCGCGATGGCATTCCGATCGAAACTCCGTTCAAGGTATTTCCGGTACCACTCGATCGCAGCCTGTCGCTGGGTCTGCGAGTCATCGGCTTCATTTATCTCGTCATTGGCTTCTATGTGCTCTTTCGCCGCTGGGGCGCGCCGCGATCGACGCATTTCTATCTTTTCTGCCTGGTTTCATTCGCGCTGTACGCGCTCAAGTACACGGGCAGGTTCGACGCCCTCGACTGGATAGTCTTCTGGACGAACATTGTTGCGGAGTCGCTGCAGCCGGCGCTGTTCCTGCATTTTGCGCTCAGCTTCCCCGAGGAGCGGTACAGGCGGATTCGCGGCTGGCTGTTGCCGATCGTCTATGCGCCCGGAGCGGGGTTGTTGGGGCTATGGGTGTGGTCGATCGCGACCCGCGAGGCTACCAAGCTGCTGCTCGACCGGCTGAACCAGATTGCCACGGGGTACGACGGGTTCTTCTACGTGCTGGCCGCAATCATGTTCATGCTCAGCTATAGGAGTGCGGATACCCCGCTGCTGCGCCAGCAGCTGAAGTGGGTAACTCGCGGAACGCTGCTCACGGTGGTGCCGTTCACGATTTACGCGGTCCTTTATCTCACCGGCACGCGCAACGACATTGTCAAGGATGTGGCGGGGCTCTTTCTGGTCTTTCTGCCGCTGACCTTCAGCTATGCGATTGTGCGTTACCGGCTGATGGATACCGACCTTATCTTCAAGCGCGGGGTGGCCTACATGTTGGCCACCGGCCTGCTGGTAGGCGGCTACTTTGGCGCCATTGCGCTCGTCTCTGTGCTGGCGCACAACGTCGCGCCCGAGGCGGTTCGCGAATGGGTGCTGGTACTCGCCATCCTGGCGACCGCGGCCATCTTCGATCCGCTCAAGCGCAGGATCCAGGGATGGGTGGATAAGGCATTTGACCGGCACCGCTACGACTATAGAAAAGCATTGGTCGAGTTTGGCCGTGGCCTCAGCTCGGAAACGAATCTGCAGGCGCTGCTGAAGTCAATTGTCGAGCAACTGCCGCGGACGCTGCTGGTGGCGCGCGTTGCCGTGTTTCTAGCGCAAACGAACGGCGGAGGCGAGGGACAATTGGGGCTGGCGGCTGCGCATGGGCTGCCGGAAGCACTCGACAATGATCCGGGGAATGCGAATCTCGCGCTCGGATTCCTTGATTTCGATCGCAACGGCGACCACTCGCACATTTTTTTCGAGAATGCCCAGCAGGCGATGCACCTGCCCCCGGACCAGCAGCGTACCGCGGCCTTGCTTGACCTGAACTACTATCTGCCTTGCCGCGTTGCGGCCATTGAAGGGGCCGACGGCACGTCGGTTGCCCGCACCACTGCGGTGATCGGGCTGGGGCGCACGCTGGGCGGAGATTTTCTGTCGAGCGAGGACGTGGAGCTGCTTGAGTCGCTGGCCAGCTACATCGGCATTGCGTTGCAGAACGCCAGCCTTTATGCACGGCTTGAAGAGAAGATGGTGGAGTTTGAGCGGTTGAAGGAGTTCAACGAGAATATCGTTGAATCGATCAACGTCGGCATTCTGGCGGTCGATCTGAATGGCCGCATTGAGAGCTGGAATGCGCAGATGGAAGCGATGTATGCGCTGAGCCGCGCAGAAGCCCTCGGCCAGGCACTTCGTGCCGTCTTTCCGTTGGAGTTCGTAGAGGCAATTGAAGAATTCCGCAACGAACAGGGCGTGCATCATCTTTACAAGTTCCCGCTGACGACGCGGGCAGGCGAGCAGCGCACCACCAATATTGCTGTTGCGCCGCTGCTCTCGCGCGACTTTATTCCAGTGGGCCGCATCATCCTGGTGGACGACATCACCGACCGCGTGAGCCTTGAAACGCAACTGGCGCAGGCCGACAAACTGAGCTCGATCGGCTTGCTTGCGGCCGGTGTGGCGCACGAGATCAATACGCCGCTGGCAGTCATCTCATCGTATGCCCAGATGCTTTCAAAACAACTACGCGGCGATGCCCGGCTGGGGCCGGTGCTCGACAAGATTACCCAGCAGAGCTTCCGCGCCGCCGAGATTGCCAACGGGCTGCTGAATTTTTCGCGCACATCGACTACCGAATTTCGCGACACGAATCTGAACCAGGTGATTCGCGATACGCTATCGCTGCTTGATCACCAGTTCAAGACGGCGCAGATTGCTATCGATCTGGAGCTGGCTGAGGAGCTGCCGCCGATTCATGGCAACTCTGGCAAGCTGCAGCAGGTGTTCCTGAACTTGCTGTTGAACGCCAAGGAAGCCATGCCGGGCGGGGGAAGGCTGCGGGTGGCTACGGCGGTGAACGGGCTGGTTGAGGCGGTGATCTCAGACTCGGGAAGCGGCATTGCTCCGGAGCATCTGAAGCGGATTTACGATCCGTTCTTTACCACCAAGACCACTCCCAGGCCCGGCGACCGGCGCGGGACAGGATTGGGGTTATCGGTCTCCTATGGAATCATCCAGGAACATGCCGGCAAAATCCACGTCGAAAGCGCGGTAGGCGCAGGAACGACGTTTCACCTTGAGTTTCCCCTATTAAGGAATTCTGTACATGTCTGAGGTTGCACTACCCTTGAACGCGCCCGTTGCGACAAACGCCGGTAGCGGCACAACTCCTCCAGCCCGCATCCTGGTCATCGACGACGAAGCCGGAATTCGCGATTCCCTCGAAGTATTGCTGTCAATCGAGGGCTATGCGGTGGGCATGGCCGGCGACGGCGTAGAAGGCCTTCGTATGATCGATGCGGAGAGCTACGACCTGGTGCTGCTCGACCTGGCGCTGCCCGGGCAAAGCGGGCTTGAGCTGCTGCCGCAGATCAGGGAGCGGCAGCCGGAATTACCCGTCATCATGATCACAGCCTACGGCACCGTAGATAACGTAGTTGAGGCGATTCGAGCCGGCGCTGAAAATTTTGTGCAGAAGCCGTGGGACAACGAGAAACTGCTGGCCGACATTCGCTCGGCGGTGGCGCGCCACCACGCCGAAGAAGAGAATCTGCAGCTCAAGCGCACGCTGAAGCAGCGCTACAACTTCTCGAACATCGTTGGCAAGAGCGAGCCGATGCTCAAGATCTTCGACCTGGTGGCGCAGGTGGCGCCGAGCCGCTCAACAGTGCTCATTCAGGGCGAGAGCGGAACGGGCAAGGAACTGATCGCCAAGGCAATTCACGCCAACTCGCCGCGGCGCGACAAGCCCTTTGTTCCGGTGAACACCGGCGCCATGCCATCGGAGTTGCTCGAGTCTACGCTCTTTGGCCATGTGAAGGGCGCATTCACGTCGGCCATCGCCAGCAAGAAAGGGCTTTT
>JASHVU010000176.1 GCA_030044455.1 Acidobacteriaceae bacterium
ACGGACTTGTTGTTCAAGTCGACCTTATCGCTCAAGTCGACCGTGCGTCCGATGATGCTGCGATCGCCTTTGAACTGACGCTGCCAGTAGGGATAGCTCAACAACGCGGCAGTCTGGGCATTATGGATGAACTCGTCATGCCGGAAGAGACGGCCGGCGGCAGGCGCGACGCCGAGTGTTTCAAAGAAACCCTCGGCGACAAGCATTCCCGTAGCGGGCACTGGCTGCCCGTTGCCTGAAAGCTTGAAGTTGTTGGGCCCGGTAAAGGCAAAGTAGCCGCTGACAGATTGAAATGAGCGATTCTGTTGCTCATAATCCTGCGTGGCGTCGGCGGTGTAGGTTTTGCCGGATTCGTTGCTTTTGGCATCCTTCTCGACAATGCGCACAAGCTGCTGCGAGTTGGGAAACGGCAGCGGGCGCAGCAGGATGGTGTTGACCACGCTGAACACGGCGATGTTGGCGCCGATGCCGAGGGCCAGGATGAGGATGGCAACAACCGTAAAGCCGGCGTCGAGGCGCAGGGTGCGGAAGGTGAAGCGGAAGTCCCGAAGGGCGTCGGCCCAGTATTCAGTCAGACGGCGGCGTCGGTCCATGTGCTCTCCTATGCGCTCGCCCATGTGCTGGACGGCGCGAATATTTCCAAAGAGGCGTTCGGCTTCTTTGCGGGCGTCCTCGGGACGCCAGCCTTGGGCGACAAGATCGTCTACCCTGGTTTCGAGGTGAAAGCGCAGCTCATCTTTCACATCTGCCGCCGGATCGGAACCCGACATGCGGTCGTATCGCCGCCATAAAGGAGTCGGGCTCATGCCATCTCCTCTGGCAGCGGGGGCTGCGTCGCACCCAGCACCTTGGCTACAGCTGCGGCGTACGCCTCCCAGGTCTTCACTTCCTGGCGCAGCTGACGCCGGCCTTCCGCGGTGAGCCGGTAAAACTTGGCCTTGCGATTGTTCTCCGAGAGTCCCCACTCCGCCTCAAGCAGCCCTTTGTTTTCCAGCCGCCAGAGAGCGGGATAGAGCGTCCCCTCTTCGACCAGCAAGGCATCATCGCTCTGGCGGCGGATGAGGCTGGTGATGGCATACCCGTGAAGCGGGCCCCAGACCAGAGCCTTGAGAATAAGAACATCCAGGGTTCCACGCAGAAATTCGAGCTTGGCGGTGTCCATTCCTTCCCCTATGATTCCAAGGGAAACATCTCACACTTCCCCTATAAATGCAAGGGGAGAGTTTGGCCAAACAGATTTGCGAGTCATGGCCGAGCCATTCGTAAAAAATCGATCGGGAACCGGAAGCCGGCTTGCATACAGGGATGATCTTCAAAGCTGACTGTCAACTGTCTTCGACAAGACAACTCACGCATTGAGAATCGTTTCCGTAACAAATGCAGGATCGACATCGGCAAACGCCCCTGCGTCCGCCAGTAGGGCTACGGCTTCATCGTTGCCGGCTGGGAAGTTACTCTTCGGGAAATCAGCCAGCTTTCGAATCATTTCGGAGACCCGAAGCCCTTTGCTCTCTGAGATGGCTTTTGGCCGACCGGCTGACTCGCTGGCCCGTTGAACCCGCCAGCACCGCTAATGCCGCGAGCATCGCTGCTGCTCTCACCCCAGAGGCCGGATCTCGCTCGAGGTTCCGCCTGCGGCGGGAATGTAGCATTTGGTGGTGTAGTCCATCACCATGCGGTCGGCGTTGAAGCGCCAACCTAATGTGCGAATGGTCCGCTTCATGCGACTGATCCAACCCCGGGGCAGGCCGTCGCGGTCGCGCTCGTAGTAGAGCGGGATTACTTCATCGAGCAGAGCGCGGTATAGATCATCGCCGTCGCGGCTGTCGTGCACGTCCATGTCGGAGTGGGTGCGGCCGCGGCCGATGGCGAATCCGTTGAGCCCGTCGTAGGCCTCGGCCCACCATCCGTCGAGGATGGAAAGATTGAGCCCGCCGTTCAACACAACTTTCTGACCGCTGGTGCCCGAGGCCTCAAGCGGCCGGCGCGGATTATTGAGCCACACGTCGACGCCCTGCACAAAGTGCCGGCCCACGTTGATGTCGTAGTCCTCAACAAACACGAACTTGTTGCCCAACTCGGGATCGCGCATCATTTCTGCAATCTGCTGCAGGATGCGCTTGGCGGGCTCGTCATGGGGATGCGCTTTGCCGGCGAAGACAAACTGGACGGGACGCTTGGCGTCGTTCACCATGGCGGCAAGTTGCTCCATATCCTTGAGCAACAAATTGGCACGCTTGTAGGTGGCAAAGCGGCGGGCAAATCCGATGGTGAGCGCGTCGGGCGAGAAGATTCTGTCGAGCCGCTTGAGACTTTCTGCGGGCTCGTCGCGGCGCTCGGCTTGCTCGCGCGCTCGGCGGCGCACAAACTCAAGAAGCTGAGCCTTCAGACTCAGATGCGTCTCCCACAGTTCGCCGTCGTCCACGTCTTCAATTGCCGACCAGGTGTGGTCGGCGCCGCTCTGCCTGTGCCAGTTCATGCCCAGGTGGCGGTCATAGAGCTTGGCCATCTGCGGCGCGAGCCAGGAGGGAACGTGCACGCCGTTGGTGATGTGGCCGATGGGTACAGCATCCTCGGGGCGGCCGGGATAAAGTTTCTTCCACATGGCGCGCGACACCTCGCCGTGCAGCGACGACACTGCGTTTACCCTGCGGGCGAGCTTGAGGCCCAGCACGGTCATGCAGAAAGTCTCGCCGTAATCGGTGGGCTGCTCACGGCCAAAGCCCATCAGGTTCTCTTGAGTGATGCCCAGTTCTTCGCGCAGCGGTCCCAGGTGCTCTTCGATCAGTTCGGCGCTGAACCGGTCGTGGCCCGCGGGCACAGGGGTGTGGGTGGTGAAAATCACCTCGCGCGGAATCATGCTGGCCGCGGCATAGAAGTCCTGGCCCTCCTCTTCCATGCGTGAACGGATGGCCTCGAAGACCGCAAAGCCCGAGTGGCCCTCATTGAGGTGCAGTACGCCGGGGGTAATACCCATGGCCTTGAGGGCGCGATACCCACCCACGCCGAGCAACAGCTCCTGTCGAATGCGGGTGCGCGAGTCGCCGCCGTAGAGCCGCGAAGTTGTATCGCGATCTTCGGGCGCGTTGCCTTCAACGTTCGAGTCGAGCAGCAGCAGGTCGCAGCGGCCCACCTTCACGCGCCAGACCTTGGCGCGGATCGTGGTGCCGCGGGTTGCGATCTCGATTGTCACCGGCTCGCCGTTGATGCCGATGGCCGGCTGCATGGCCAGCTGGTTGACGTCGGTTTCGAGATACTCCTCGCGCTGCCATCCGGTATTGTCGAGCCGCTGCAGAAAGTACCCCTGGCTATAGAAGAGCCCGATGCCGATCAGCGGTATGTCGAGATCGGATGCGCTCTTGATGTGGTCGCCGGCCAGCACTCCTAGGCCGCCGGAATAAATCGGCAGCGACTCGTGAAGACCGAACTCAGCAGAGAAGTAGGCTACGGGCCGGGTGCGCAGAACCCCGGCATGGTTGGCGCCCCAGGTGCGGTCAGCTTTCAGATACTCCTGCTGGCGGCGGTAGACGTAATTGATGCGGCTATGCAACACCAGTTCGCTGGCCCGGCGCTCAATCTCGCCCAGCGGCATCTCGTTGAGCAGTGAGATGGGATTCTGATTGAGTTGCCGCCAGCGCGTGGGATTGAGATCGCGGAAGAGGCTGGAGCAATCGTTGTCCCAACACCACCACACGTTGCGGGCCAGCTCCCACAGCTTCTCCTGAGCCGGGGCGATGAAGCGGTCGAGGGTCCGCGCTTCGCTGACGATAGGCGCCACCTGCCCGGCCGTTTCAACCAGCTTCCTGATCTCGCTTTCGCGAAAGTCGCGCTTCTCTTTGGTCTGAATGACCAGTACGCCCTGCAGAACTCCTCGATCGATAAGCGGTACGCCGAGGAACGAGCGATACTCTTCTTCGCCCGACTTTTCAAAGAATTTATAGCGGGGATGAATGCGGGCGTCGTCGACCCAAACCGGAAGCAACTTCTCGGCGACCAGTCCCGTCAGCCCCTCGTTGATGGGCATGCGCAGGGTCCCGATGCTTTGGGGATGCAGCCCGACCGTCGCCGCCAGCACCAGGTTGGAGCGATCCGGTTCCAGCAAATAGGCCGAACAGACGTCGGTATGGAAGCGCGCGGCGATCAGCGCCACAATTTTCATCAGAACTTCGGCCGGCTTGCCCTCCTCTTCGGCGAGGCTGCCGATTTCTTCAGCGGTCAGAACCAGATTGGAGCTGCCTGGATCATGGGGTGGATTCATCGGATCACCTTCCGTGCGAACATGAAAAGAGGGTTTCGGTTATGTGAGTCGACACACGCGCGCCGCTATTTCAGGGGCAAAAGCGTTTGATGCAAAATTGCCGCTTCCCGTTCGAAGGGAACCGAAGGCTTGATGGGAAGTCCGGTGCACGGCGCTCGGAATAGATTCGACAATACCATAGGTGCGAGCGCGTGAAGATTGCGTGATATTTACGCGCTCGCTGGGCGAAGACCGAGGTGATCGATGGCGAATCAAGAGCGGCTTGAGAGCCATCTATTATGTTGGTCTTGCGGAGGAAGCTGGAATGAAGGTCGTCATATTTGGCGCAACCGGAATGGTGGGCCAGGGTGCGCTGCGCGCGTGCCTGCTGGCCGACGACGTTGAAACGGTTGCCAGTGTGGGACGCAACGCAACCGGGCAGCGCCACCCGAAACTGATTGAGATGGTGCACAAGGACCTGACCGATCTAAGCGCCATCGAGGACCAGCTTCGCGGCTACGATGCTTGTTTTTTTGCACTGGGAGTTTCGTCGGTAGGAATGGCCGAGGCCGACTACGAACGCGTTACGTACGGATTTACGATTGCCGCGGGCGAAGCGCTCGCGCGCATCAACCCGGGCATGGTTTTTGTATATGTTTCAGGCATGGGAACGGATTCGAGCGAGAAGGGAGGCACCATGTGGGCGCGCGTGAAGGGCCGCACTGAAAATGCGCTGCTGCGCCTGCCGCTTGAGGCGTACATGTTCCGCCCCGGCTTTATTCGACCCCTCGACGGCATTCGCTCGCACACAAAGCTCTACAGCGTGATGTACACGCTGTTCAGTCCGCTGGTCTGGATCCTTAAGCTGGTCGCGCCAAACCAGGTGCTCACCACTCGCCAGATTGGCGACGCTATGCTGAACATTGCGCGAAGGGGTTATGCAAAGCGAGTCCTCGAGTCCGCCGACATTCGTCTGGCGGCGCAGGGTTGACCCGCTTCTGCGGCCACGCGCATAAAACTTCGGCGCCGGAATTTGTCCCTCCGGCGCCGAACCTTTGTGCAGCAACGAAAAGTATTACGACTTCTGCCCGTCGGCGGCTGGGCTCCCTGCGCCGGTGCCGTTCGTCGTGCCGTTGCCGTTTCCGCCCTGCAGCATCTT
>JASHVU010000011.1 GCA_030044455.1 Acidobacteriaceae bacterium
TGGGGAGAATACAGGTTGTTGTTCGGTGGCGCGTAGCTGGCAATATTGAGCGCATTGAATGCCTCCCCGCGCAATTCGAGTGTCTGCGATTCTGTGACTTTGAAAGTTTTGAACGCAGCCAGGTCGACCTGACGGAAACCCGGGGCGCGCTCGGAACCGTTCTGCGCATTACCAAAGCCGCTATACGATTCGCCGCCGTATGCACAGACGCCGTTGTCAATGGTGTTGCCGTTGGCATCGGTACTCAGGCACGGAGTTGCGGAGTGATCGGTGCCGAACCAATTGTGAGTCGTCCGGTGCACTATGCCCATTTTTCGAAATTGGATGGCGTGTGCGGCCCAGCTGTTCACATAGTAGTTCTCATACGAGCCCATGGTGAGGGGGAATCCGGAATACATGATGACACTACCGGCAACCTTCCAGCCGCCGACGGCCAAATCCGCCATCCGGCTCATGTCTCCACCGAACTGCTTTCCACGGCCGACGGGCAGTTGATACGCCCAATAGCCGTTGAAGGCGTTGCGGGCGTCCTGGCCGGCTGGCCCATAGTCCCCACGGGGATTGTGGATGTCCTGGAAAAAGGACGAGGCCTCGTTGACGCCGGCCACGCCGTAGAATCCGGCGTTGTCGGTCATCGCCTTCGCCCAGGTGTAGTTGAAGGTATATTCGAGGCCGTTGGAATTGTGACGGCGAACGGTGGCCTGCAACGCGTTGTAATTCGAGAATCCTTCAGACTCTGTGACTTGCAGATTTCCCTCGTTGCCCACCAAGTTGCAGGCCGGCGCCGGAGGCGCAATGGTACCGCTGCAATCGCCATCGGCCAACACGCCGGATGCGGAGGTCGTGAACTGGTCGGCTTCGGTCGGCGTGATCAGATGCTGACCGAGCTCGCCCACATACCCAACCTTGAACGAGGTCTCGTTGTCGAGCTGATACTCCCAGGTCAGGTTGAATTGCTGAATAATGGCCGGCTTGAGGTTTGGATCCCAGGCATTGTAATTGAAATAGCTCACCTGGAGAGCGCTAGGGCCAAGGCTGAAGCCGTTTTCCAGGGGCAAAGGCGCCAGGCCACTGCTGGTTGGACCCGGCGACGTTGGTGCTGCGACAAAGCTGCCCTGGAACGGCGCATTCTGCGTCATGCGCCAGTTGAGGCCGGTGCCTTCTAGGTCGTCAGTGACCCCATAGCCTCCGCGGAGGACGAAACGGGGAGTCACTTCCCACGCGAAGCCGAGGCGCGGCATGAACTCAGTGTAATTGGGGTTATAGAGGGCGCGGCTGTTGCCATTCTGTCCGGCAAATTCAATCCCCGACGCTGAGATATCGGTCCAATTTCCCAGGGCAACGCTGGCCTCGTGGTTGTGCACTTCGTAGATGGGTTGGTCGTAGCCATAACGCAGGCCGATATTCACTGTGAGGTTGCGCAGCACCCTCCAGTCGTCCTGGGCATAGTAAGCATTGCGAAACTGGCGCTGCCCACTTCCCCCGGATACGCCGCCAATACTTGCGCTGGCGCCCTCGTCCAGGACAAAGTCAGCTAGACCGTATCCATACTGGCCGACATTGAGATTCTCAGTGTACTGTCCGGTATAACTGAACGACCCGAGTGCGCCCCCATTGCCGGAATAGTATTCGTTCTGCTGGTAGCGGACGATCTGGGCGCCAAATTTAAGCGTGTGCAGGCCCCGCTGCCAGGTCAGGCTGTCGCCATAGAAGAAGTTGTTCTCGTGGAATTGGGTGACAATCGCAGAGCTTCCCAGGTTGCTTTCCCAACTGCTGAAGGCCATCTCGCTGAATCCGGGGTAGGGCTGGTTGGCATAGGGAAGCCCGATCTTCGAGTCGCCGCCGGTCCCGAACAGACCGTCGGGATCATCCGGTACGCCCTGATTCCAGACCTCGCGCGTGAAGCCCGGACGAAATTCATTGATCAGCGTGGGCGAAAACGTGTGAACGTAGTTGGCCACAATGCTCTTGAAGGGATAGTAGTTGTTCGCTGGGAAAAACACGGGAGCTAGGGCGTCCGGATAGAAATCGAAGGCATCGCCGATGGTAAAGCGGCCCATCACCGCGTCTCTGTCGCTGGCCTTCCAATCCACCCTGGCGTCACCCTGATCGTTTCTGGTCTGGCCCTTGGTAAACCCAATGTAGTTGTCCAGGTCTCCGTCACCGGGTACAGGCGACTGGTTGGGCATCGGCAGAGCTTTTGTATCGGCCCACAGGTATTTGGCCGCGGGGCTGAGAAGCGGAATCTGGTCGTTAACGTATTGTGTGGCATTTGCGAATCCCTGCCCGTTTTGGTTGTTATAAAGCTGAATCCCTCCAAATTGGGGAGTCAACAGCTCCGAGAAGTCGCAGGTCGGGACCCCGCTGACATCGGGACATGTACGCATTTTTTGAGTGGGCACGGTGGCTACTGCCTGGCCGCCGCTGTGATACCGAAATCCTAAATAGTCGCCGAAGAGGAAAAGCTTGTTCCTTATGATTGGACCGCCGATTGTCGCGCCAAACTGATTCTGTGTAGACGATGGCAGCTGAGTGACCGGGTTGTTCAAGCCATTGGCCCATGAATTCGCCTGCATGATATTGCTCTGAAAGTATTCGTAGAGACTGCCGTGATACTGGTTCGTGCCGCCCTTGGTGACTACCAGGACTTCTCCGCCGTTGACGTTTCCATACTCCGCATTGGCGTTGCCGGTCACCACACGCATCTCGGCGATGGCGTCGGGCGCAGGGTTGTAGGCCGAGAGGTTATTGATGGTTTCGTTCATCTCGACCCCGTCGAGAATGTAGTTGTTGGTTTGCGCCCGGTTGCCGTTGAACGAAGGCGATCCCAGCCAGTCGACGTCGCGCTCGTTACCGTCGTAGCTGCCCATGTACGCCATGCTTGGATTCACCGCGCCGGGGACAAATAATGTTGCCGTCTGATAATTCAGCCCGTTCAGCGGCAGGGATGAAAGTGTGTTGCCGGAGAGAGTGGATTCCAGCGTAGCATCCTGGGTTTGCAGGATCGGCGAAACGTCCGAGGCCACATTGACCGTGGTGGAGGCGCTCCCGAGCTGAAGCTTGGCATCAATTTTGGCGATCTGGTCGATCTCCAGCGTGAACGGTCCGATCGACGCTGTCTGGAAACCAGAGCCGGTCACGGTGATGGTGTACGACCCGATGGGCAGAAACTGAATGTTGTAGACACCTTCCGGATTGGTGACGGTGCGGGTCTTCACATTGGTCGCGATGTTTGTTGCGGTAACACTGGCCCCGGGAACCACTGCCCCGGATGGGTCGGTGACAGTGCCGCGCACGGTACCGGTAATGGTTTGAGCAAAGGCCGGCGTCAAGCCGATCAGCAGTGCGAACGCCAGCAACATGCCAAGCATCCGCGCATAATCTGCGCAAAGTTCGCGCAAACACTCCTCTGGCAAAGAACGGTACATCATCTTCATCCTGTCCTCCGCAAAATTTCTTCGCTGTTGCCTGTGGCAGCCAAACGCTCTAGTCCTTTTTTCTCCCGACCTGCATCCGAAGTCGGAACCCAATCCGGTAGCGACTCAAAGAAAATTGCTTGAAACTGGTCCTCTTCCGTGCAGCCGTTTTTAGATTCAAGATGGCTGCAAGGGAGCACCCCGCATATCCCTCGGGTTTAGTTCAAGAAAAGTGAACAAATCGAATGCGAGAGAAGATCTGGTTTTCACGGTATGGCTTCCGTGATTTAGCTTTTGCCAGCTTTCAGACCATTCTTCTTGTCATCTAGATGACTGGATGACACGGTAAATCCAGTACGAACGGTTGTCAATCGAAAAAATGCCCTTCCTGGCGGATTCTTTTCAGCGAAGCTGGTTCCGAAGCCGTATCCGACACTCGGCAGCCCATAGAGCTAGTTGTCTAGATGAATGTGAATTCTTGGTGTTGAAATGGTTAATCCGCCTCCATGCGGCTTGACTATGTTTCCCGCACGGTGTATCAGAAATGCTGATGAAGACTGAAGAACTTCGACGCCCGTTACCGCTCTTCCGCAGGAACGGTATTCCGCTTTACCAGCAGATTCAGCAACGCCTCCTCGACCAGATTCAGTCCGGCGCACTCAAGCCTAACGAGCCGATACCCTCCATTCAGAAGATTGCGGCCCGCTTGGGGGTGAGCCAGATGACCGTCCGTCAGGCGGTCAAGTCCCTGTGCGATCTTGGCATCATTTACAGCCGGCAGGGCAAAGGAACGTTCATTTCGAGAATCAAACTGGAGAGAGACTTTCGCCAGGTGCTTTCCTTTAGCGAAGAGACCCGGGCGCGGGGTGCAGCACCGAGTTCGAAGCTCATTTCGTTCCGCATCCAGATGCCCAGCCAGGAAACCGGCGAGGCTTTGGGGCTCGGACCCGGGGAAAGGGTTTTTCGCCTCCGCCGAATCCGCTATGCGGATGAATTTCCCATGGGGATCGAGTGTAGTTGCCTGCCTGAACATCTGTGCCCGGACCTGATGGAGACTTTCGATCCGAAAACGTCACTCTACCAGACCCTCGCGGAGCAATATGGAATCCATTTAATGGTGACGAACGAAGTGATCGAGGTCGGCAAAGCAAGTGCGGAAGAAGAGCGGTTGCTCCAGATTGCTCCTAAGGGCCCCGTATTCTTGTTTACGAGGGTCTCTTTTCTCGAGAGCGGCAAGCCGGTCGAGCACGTGAAGTCGGTCTACCGGGGAGACCGCTATAAAATCGTGAATCGGCTGGTGCGCAAGCGCGAACTGCTCGCTGCGCCGTAGGCCCTATTAAGCACCTTGACCCCGGTACATGTGCTTTCCGCCGCGCCGCGAAGCCCATGGCCAGGGAGTTCGAGTCGTGTTGACGGCCTTTGTCTTACACTGCTGTTGATGAAACCCGCGCCCTTTTTTGTTTGTCTCCTTGTCATCGCTGGCGAGTTCGCGTTGGGCTCGGCTCAGCCAGGTGCCCCCGAGTCTGATGCCCTCGCCTCTTCCACTCAGCTAATCGTGGTGACGGCTCCGGACTGGAACTCAGTCGAAGGGCGGCTGCAACGATTTGAGCGCGCCAATATTCAAGAAACGTGGCACCCCTTGGGCGATCCGATCCCGATTGTTGTAGGCAAGAATGGCCTGGGGTGGGGCATCGGCGTTACTGCCACCGAAGGCCGCGTCGCGGATGAGCCGGTCAAAAGAGAAGGGGACGGCAAGTCACCCGCAGGCGTATTTGCTTTAGGCACCGCCTTTGGTTACGCCTCACAACCCTTGCCGGGAACGAAGCTGCCTTATCTGGCTTTGACGCCTTCTATCGAATGCGTCGACGACGTTGATTCAAAGTACTACAACCGCGTGCTGGACCGGTCTTCGGTCGCTCCCGACTGGAACAGTTCAGAACACATGCGAAATACTGGGGAGTCGTACCGCTGGGGAATTGTCGTCGATCACAACGGAACTGTTGTGGGCGCCGTCTCTAGGCCGCCTGTGCCCGGAGGCGGTTCATGCGTCTTTCTCCACATTTGGCAAAGCAGCCATCATGGCACCACCGGATGCACTGCTATGGAGCAGGCCAATGTTGAAACCCTGCTCACCTGGCTTGATCCCGCGCGCAAGCCATTGCTGGTGCAACTACCGCACAGTGCCTACGCGCGGCTTATTCATCGCTGGAGCCTGCCGGAATTAGCCGCAGCTCCTCCGCGCTGATCGGCGGTGACGTTACTACTGTCCGAGATCTTCGAACTTTACGTTCAGAATTGGGTACTGCTTCCAATCTTTATAGTCGAAATGCCACCACTCTTTGGGTATGACCGAGAACCCCTGTTTTTCCATGGCTTGGCGCAGAAGAGCGCGGCGGGCGCGCTGACCTTCGGTTCCGCCTGCGTAGTCGGCGTAAGCGCGTTCAGTCATCTCGTCGTAGCCGCTCGGCATCTCCACTTCCTCTCCCGTCTTCAAGTCGTACAACGACAGATCCACGGCGCATCCGCGATTGTGCATCGACCCTGAAGCCGGATTGGCGACAAAAATCTTTTTGTCGTCGGGCGTTGCGTCCCAGAAAATTTTCGTGACGTACCACGGACGATAGCCATCGTGGATGATCAGGCCGTATCCGTATGCGTGAAGGTCACGATTGGCGCGAACCAGTGCCTCCGCCGCCGGCCGCTCAAGAAAAGCCCGCGCCTGGGTGTATAAGGGCGTGCCGAGAAAATTGTTGGTCGTAGCGTAGCGGATGTCGAGCTTGATCGTGGGATCGAGCTTGACCAGTTCCACCAGATCGGGTTTGCGAAACGTTCCCGGTTCGCTTGGCGGTTGCTCTTTGAGAGCTTCGGCCCGCAACTCCTCGACGGGCCGCAGAGGCGTGATGCGGAAGCTAACTTGTTGCGCAACCCCCAGTTGCAGAGAAAAAAGCAAGAAAACGCAAAAGCGAATGTGCGAATTTCGTAAGATACTCATCTGTCTCACTTCAAACTGGTTTGCCAATTAGGTCCTGCTTGCGTAGATTTCGACATTGCAAATAAGACTCAAGGCTGCCCCGGCTAGGCGCCTGAACAAAGACCCACTGAGCCCGGAGCGCCCAAGCTCGGTACAAGATTACTTGATCAGAGGTCCACTTGGAAGGCGTAGCTCGATCTCGGACATGACACAGGGTTGCCGCTTACTGCACTGCCTCGCCGTCTGTCTTCGCCGTAAGCAGTACCCTGATCTGATCCGCCGCTCAATCGCAGTTCTTTTTGGGCTTGAGCGCGATGCCAGCCCGCAGCGCCCGCTATTTGCTTTCGGTTGTTGTGGACTCGTACTCGTCGCCGGTGTAAGCCCGAGGCTCACCAAGGCTGCCGGCTGGCGGCAGGTGCCGGATGAACAGCACCAGCTGCCATATCTCCTCGTCGCTCAGGATGCCTTTTGAAGCGGGCATTCCCGAAGGAGAAATGCCGTTGTCGATGATCCATTTGAGCTGCCCGTCAGTGTAGCTCTGCACCTGGGGCGAAGCAAGAGAAGGCACGGGAGGCGCTAGGTTTGCGGCAAAGGGCACGCCGGTGTTCTGACCGTCGCGCCCATGGCACTCCACGCAGTAGTAGCCAAACACGTGCTTGCCCGCGTCGACATTGGCGGCCGTGGCGACGACAGGATTGACAACCTTTTTGCCGCCTACGGTGACGTGGTGCTTGATCCAGTTCATCGTGTTTGTCTCGCCTTTGCCTGCGGGTTTCGCACGGCAACCGGCGAGAGAAGCCAAGGCAAATAAAACAGCGATCGCGAAGAATATGTGACTATGAACTTTCATTAGTCCACTACGTGCGCAACAAAAGTCATGGAACCGTGACCGGCGCCGCAAAACCTTCCGCAGCGTCCCTTAAAGTCGCCCTCTGTTGTGGGAGTGATCGTAACCTCAGTGATATGCCCCTTGGTCATGGTGCCGTTCACGTGCAGGCCATCAATCAGCAGGCTGTGGGCAACATCGTCGGAGGTTAAAGCGAGGGTCACGGTGTCGCCTTTCTTGAGCGTGACTTCAGCAGGTTGAAACGAAAAGCGCCGGGCGTGAATCTCGATGCGGCGCGGCGCAGAATCAGTGACCGCGGATTTGGGCGCGATCACCGCGGCCAGCAAGACTAGAGCGATGAAGGCAGTTTTCATTGAGTTCGTTTTCCTCATTAGATTGTGCAGGGTTGATGGATTCGAGTTCCGGGCAGACGAATCTATGGGGCGAGATAGTGGAGCAGGTCCTGCTCCTGCTGGCGCGAGAGACGTGCACGCACGCGCATGTGCATGATCACGGTTCCGGTGGCCTGCGGCGGAATCGTCATGGGCGGGCGATGGCAGCGGGCGCAGTTATCGGCGAAGACACGTTCGCCGCGCTGCGCAGGCGTGAGCGGGGCAGATTTGGGGTCGGACTGTTGCGCAATCAGCGGCGGCATCGTCGCGGCGATGCCGAGTGAGAGCGCAACAAGCGCGGCATAGATCGTGACGAGCGGTATGGGCATAAGATTCTTCATTTCACTTTTTCTCCCGTGCCAGCGGCCAAAGGAAGCGATAGGTAAAACCGAGATTCCAAATGTTGAAGTTGTTGCCGGATTTGAACTCGCGGCCGTAGCTCGAGATCAGGCGCCAGTCGTCGCCAATGTAGTAATTGATTCCGGCCTCACCGCGCTTTGTCTCAACAGTTGGCACGCCGTTACCGCCTCCATTCAGGGGGAAAAACAATTCGTCGCGGCCCACGATCTGCATGCGGCGAAAGAAACTGTTGGCCACCGGGATCGACGAGAGCATTGAATTGCCCTCGATCCAGTAGCCCTGGCCGTTGTGACTGCGGTCGTACTCAGCTTTAAGGTCGAGAGGTGTGTGCGACGGTTGCCAGGTGAGGTAGCCGGCAGCGCTGTTGATCTGGTGATTGTCGAGGAAGCGTTGGTACGAAGTGCCGAACTCGGCGCGAAGCCCGGGGAAGTAAATACTGGTGTCTCCGCCGGCGGTGCGCGCAGCTTGCAGCTCGGTGACGTTACTGTGCACGGAGTAATACGCGGTGTACTGAATGTTAAAGTGATTGGTTTCGACCGCAACGCCGCGCAGTTGCGGGCCAATGCCCGAACCGGTGGTGCGCGTCCCGATCGAGTAATCGATCGGCAGGTCCTGCAGGTTTGCGATCCAGAGCGGCTCGAGCCGTTCCGGATAGAGACCGAAAGGAAGAATGTATAGGCCGGCTATGGGAATTACGTGCGAGTTCGCAAGCCAATCGAGTTGCGCAAAGTCGACGGTCTTGAACACCTCTCCTGTATAGTCCCCACTGGTTCCGTGGCGGCGCTCAAAGAAGCCGGTAAAATCGGTGCGGGTCTCAAACAGCACATGACTGCCCAGTGGTAACAGCAGCACCGGGTTGATTTGCGGCTCCAGCGATGGAACGCCGCCCTGAACGTTGTAAACATAGCCGAGTGAGCCGGAGATGACGGGCGCGTAGCCGGCGTGCGAGCTGTCAGCACCTGAGCCCTGCGCCCGGGTATGCAGGCTTGCCAGAAGCATCCCGCAGCAAAGAAGAGTTCTTGTCCTCATCCGGCCACTGCCTCGCTTGCCGACCTTTCTTTTTTGTGATTCATCGATTGACCTCGCGTGTTGTGCCGCAGATGGCGGCAGATTCCGATAGCTCGATATTAGGAAGCGGCTGTCTGGTCATTGCACGTGCCATGTCATTCCTTTGTCATCGATGCGGAGCGAAGGAGTTTTCGTGCTCGGAGTGATGCAGCGCAGGAGAGATGAGGGCGAGAAACAAGCCGCGAACGGTGCAGCCGCGTTCCCGCTCTGCTAAACAGAGACGGGAGGTACCGTGGGTTGATGGCAGCTTTTGTTACGGTAGAATCGCGGGCTCTTCCTGCGCAGCGGGGCGCATCGATTCAAGCACGCGGCGATCGAGCTCAAGTACGAATGTCGTGCTGCCGGGATTCGATTCCTCAAGGCGCACGCTGCCGCCGTGATCCTGCATGATGCGTGCAGTGATCGACAAACCGAGTCCGATGCCGCGCCGTTTGCCGTTGCTCACGAACGGCTCAAACAACGTGCCGCGAATTGCAGGTGCAACTCCGGGACCGTTGTCGTTGATGCGCAGCTCAATATGCGAGGGACTTTCGGTCAGGCGAATTCTCACCGCAGGATTGTTCTGGCTGCCACCGTGGGCCGCCTGGACCGCGTTGATCAATAGGTTGTAGATGGCGCGCTCGATGGTGCGGGCATCGAGCCATGCCTCGATGTTAGGCCCATCCTCGATGATTACACTCACGTGTTGAGCATCAGGATGCATGCGCAGCATTCCCACCGAGCGCTCGATAAGCACGTTCAGCGACTCATAGGTCGGATGCAGCGAGGTTCCCGTACGACTGAAGATGAGCAGCGACTCGAGCGTCTCGGTCATGCCCTGGACGGCCACCTTCACTTCTTCCATGAGCTCTTCGCGTTCCCGTTCCGATGCGCCTGAATGGCTAAGGAACTCGGCATTGGCGTAAACAGCTGAGAGATAGTGGCGCAGATCGTGAGAAATGGAGCTTGCCATCCGTCCTATAATCGCGAGACGCGCCGACTCCACCTGCTGCTGTTGCGAAAGCCGCACTTGATTGCGCATCTGTTCGAAGGCCGCGCTAAGCTCTTTCAGCTCGCGACTGCCACGCGGGTTCAGATGATAGTCGAAGTTGCCCGACCCCAGGGCGCGTGCACCGGCGAGCAGCATCTCGAGCGGCCGGGTGATAGTGCCGGCAATATAGAGCGCCAGGGCGGTGCCCAGCAGCACAACAAACAGCCCGATGCCCAATAGCAAACGGTTCAGCTTGAGAGCGAAGCTGCTTGCCTGGTCATATGACTTGAGCACGAATAAACGCACTGGAATCTCAGAGAGCGTAGGCAACGTGAGCGATGTGGCCAGGTAGTGAGCTTTGGGAAGCTGCAGATCGATCGGATTGCCGGGCGAGTTGAGCAAGATCAGCGGTTGGCGCAGATCGGAAGTAGCCTTGGGATCCAGCGTGCTGAAGACAATTTGGTCGGCGCCCACAAAAACCACGTCAGCGTCGGCGGCCTCGCGAACTTCCCGTCCGGTACGGTCGTCGATTGCGTATCCGGCAACCACGTAACCCAGCGGCGTTCCCGTTGCCTCTGACCCAAACACCAGCGTGTGATATGACACCTGATAGAGCTGGCTGTTTGAGAAGATATAGCGCTGCGCTGATGGAGCATCGAGCAGGCGCACGAGCTGCAAATCAAGGCTGCGCTGGTCAGGCAGATTCACCTTTGTATAGATCGCAACCACATTGCCCGATGCATCGATGAGGGCTAGTAAGTCGCTTCCGCTATCTCGCCAGAAAACGGCCCCCCCATCCTGAATCGTCTTCAGGTCGTGGGTGGTCATCAGCGCCTTAAGAGGGGGAAGGTCGGCGATCAGCGCGACTTCGCGGTCTAGGCTCTGCTGGCGCTGCCGCTCCAGGTTTTCAAAAGTGAGTGTCGATCCTGACAGGCTTGCCACCAGGTTTTCGCGGATCTGGCCGTCAAGAACGCCGTGAATCACCACCAGGCTCATCACGGTCAGTCCGCAGGCAAGGGACAACAGCGACACAAGTAGGATGGTCCTCATCCGCATGGTGATTCCAAGCCAGCCACGACCCGACTATGAAACCTGGCTCACGAACTTATAGCCCATTCCGTGCATGGTTCGTATGTGCACGGGGTTTGCCGGGTCCGTTTCCAGTTTCTGCCGCAGCTTTAGAATCTGATTATCCACCGTACGGGTGGAAGGATAACAATTGTAGCCCCAAACGTGGTTTAGAAGCTCTTCACGCGAAAGCACGCGCTCCGCGTTTTCAAGCATAAACTTCAGCAGCCGGAATTCATGGGCTGTGAGTGTCACCGCTTGGCCTGCGCGGGAAGCCTCCATTTTGAGGAAGTCCACCTTGACCCGGCCGAAGGAATAGGTCTTTTCGGGGCTTGGCTTGTTCGCTCGCCTGATGGCAGCCTGCACGCGAGCCAGAAGCTCGCGCGGGCTGAAAGGTTTGGTCACATAGTCGTCGGCGCCAAGCTCCAGCAAAAGCACTTTGTCTGACACATCGGAAATTGCGCTGAGAACAATGACCGGCGTTGCGGGGAAGACCTGCTTGAGGCTCTTGCACAAGTCGCGGCCGGAAGTGCCGGGAAGCATCAGGTCAAGTATGACGGCCTCTGGCGCTGAACCCTTGAGGGCTGCTTGCGCTTGCTGGCCGTCGCATGCGGCCCGTACCTGAAAACCTTCGGCGGAAAATAACCGCTGCAGTACCTTATGGATCCCGGGGTCGTCTTCAATCACCAGTATCATAAGTGGTTGTTTGGGCGCGCACAGGATCGCAGGCCCAACCTCCAACTCTATTTTCAACGTTCTCCGGGCCGGAAGGAACGGGAATTGTGTTGAAATGACATTCTGGTGACAATTTGTCCTCATCCTGCCGCCGCAAACTCCTTACCGTTCAATGCACTGGGCTCTCCAAAGTCCACTTCCAGCTTTCGCCCCCACAGATTGGCCGGACTGCCAAGAACGATTGAGGTCTGGCTGACAAGTTCGCTGGAAGGCGCGTCGATGAGCCGTTCCACACCATCAAGACAAAGGCCCTCAAGATGCGATGTAAGCTCATCGGGCAGTCTCGCGGCCAGCTCCGGCGACGCCAGCACAATGCGGCCGGCCTGGATAACCAGTTCCACGTCGGTCCAGTCCAACTCAACCAGCGTGTTGGCGGGCGTGGTATGGCGGTCGCGAACCACGAACATGCTCGCAAGACTTCCAGGTTCAAGCCGGCCCTGGCCTTCGGCCAACCGCAGCAGTTTTGCGGCGCGGGTCGTCACCAGCAGATACAACAACACTGGCGGAACGCGCAGTGAATCGTGCAAATAGCGAATATGATCCAGCAGATCTCCGGCCGCTGTGAGCGGCGAGTCGGTTCCGAGCGCGACGTCCGTCTGCGATTGAATCTGCTTGAGGCTGAGCGTTCGGCCGAGCGTAAACAGATTTGAGATTGGACACCACACGACTCCTACATTAAGACGGTTCAGCGTCTTCCATTGCCATTCGGTAAGCCCCACTGCGTGGACAAGCGCAATCCGTGAATTGAGTTCCACAGTCGAACTGAATTCCAGGAACTCGCGTTCGGCGTCTGCATTGGTACCTTCGGCAAGATGAATGAAGAACGGCCAATTAGAAGGCGTCTCGTGAAATCGCTTTGCCACGTTCCTGGCATCGGCCATCGAATGAGCCCATCCGTATTCAGCCGGCACGTGAACAGGAAATCCGCACTGCAACACTTCGGGCAGGTACCTGTCATGTTGCGAAACCGTGGTCGCGCCGCACAGCAGATTGCGAATTCCGCCCCACCACACACGCACCTCGCGCGGCAACTCAAGCAACTCTCTTATCGGTGACTCCTGCGGGCGATAAATATCGGCTGCCCATTCGCGCCAACTGGGATACGGGCCGTTGCCAAGCCGCGGGTAGATCGAGAAATCGAGATGATCGTGGGCGTTGATGAGACCGGGGAGAATTATGTACCCGGTGAGATCGATCCCAGATCTATCTGCTCGCCGCGCCTGGGGCGAATCAAGTCCCTTGATGTGCCGTCCCTTTGTCTCCAGCGTGAGGGGCTGGGCAATTTGCGATGAGCGCGCCACCCGCGCCCCGCTGAGGACAAGGTCGCGCGGTGCGGCGCCTCGGAATCCCAAAAGAGCCGCGGTCATGCGCGGCCCCGGGCGAAAGTGAACTGCGCATAATAGACAACCGGCAGTGATTGCACTTTCAAGTAGCTGTCCCATTTGCCGGCGCGCTCAAAGATTCGCGCTTCTGGCTGACCAAATGACCAGTCAGCCACATGATCGAGACGGAAGCCGGCCTGCTGCATGGTGTCGAAAAGGTGTACCAGCGAGTAGCGCTGCGTTTCGATTTCGAAAACCGTTCCTCCGGCGCGGAAGGTG
>JASHVU010000177.1 GCA_030044455.1 Acidobacteriaceae bacterium
CGCCACATTCACCCGGCGCAGCTCGAGGAACTCCGAGGCGGCGTTTTTCGACGCTTTCGCGGCTTCCTCGCGCATGTCATTCGATTGGGGTTCCAGGCCGTCCGACACAGGCTTCACAGGTCCCAGATTAACCCATTGATTCAATCCGAATTCCGGCATCCACGAGACATTTGCCTGCCCGCGATACGCGATTCCAGAAAGCCATCCCTCAGGGGCTAAAGCCCCGCTCCTTTTGTCGATGCTATTGGCACGGATGAATCCGTGCCCTTTCAAAACCCAGCTCCGATTGAGTTTTTCGGCAGCGTGTTTCACGGCGTTTTAGGAAAAGGTGTAATGTCACTCACGGTTGTGCAGGGCCAGCGCTCCTTGGGTCGCGCTGACTTTGTGGCGCCGGTTTCCCCCTACGGTATTTCCTAAAACGCTTTAGCCGTGCGGTAAAGAACTGATCATGACTTGTGGCTTAAACCTCTGACGGAGGTTTTTCCGAGCATTTCTTTTTAAGGATCGAACTGGGATTCAACACTTACACTGCGTGCGCGCAGCCGCGCCCGGCGGCCTTGCTTTGGTACATCAACTCATCGGCGCGGCGCAGAATTTCCTCAGCATCCTCGCCTGGCCGTGCGAGCGCCGCGCCAATCGACACCGAGAGGGAAAGTTCCTGCCCGCCGTCACACAGTAGTGCGACCTGCTTCACCAGGCGCACGCAACGATCCGCCAGCCGCTTCAGGATCTCAACATCGACGCCTTGCACAATAGCCACAAACTCGTCGCCGCCCCATCGGCCCACGGTGTCGGACGGCCTCAATGAGCGGCTCAGCATTTCGCCAACAACACGCAGCGCGCGGTCGCCGAACATGTGTCCAAAGCAATCATTGATACCTTTGAATTCGTCCAGGTCGATCACAATCACCCCGAACGGATCCTGGTTGACGCGAAACTTCGCCACTGCCGATGCCAGCGTCGTTTCAAGAAACCGCCGGTTCGGCATCTGGGTAAGGTGGTCAAGATACGCGAGCTTCTGCATCGACTCCATCTTGCGCCGGGCTTCGCTGTGCATCGTGTCGTGGCTGAATATCTCAATGGCGCCGACAATCGTGCCGTCTGCGTCCTTGATGGGCCTGACGCGCACCGCTGCCGGAACTTTGCGCCCCGATTTGCTGCGCAGATACAAGTTGATTTCTCGCGACTGGCCGTCCGTAATGCAGGCTTTGAGCGGGCATTCTTCATGACAAATGCAGCCGCTTCCTGCCTCGGTATGGCATGGCTGAACCTCGTGGCAGAATCGGCCAACAACTTCAGCAGGCGCATAGCTGGTAAGGTGTTGTGCGGCCTTGTTCCAATACTGGATGCGCCGGTCGCGGTCAACGAAATAGACGCCGTCGCTCATCTGGTCAAGGAGTTCGTGGTAGAACCCGGCATCGGTGGGAGGCCGCGGAAATGCATCAGCAGCGCGTTCAAATGAGTCTGCCATGAGCGTTTATTGGCATTTGACCATTTCGATCGGAGATTGACAACGTCAGCGCCGACACAAGAAGCGACTTGGCGCGGCCTGTATTCCCAATTGCGAACGGACGCCAAACTGGTACCGGCATCGCAGCTTGCCTGTTACATTTGAAAGGTCATTGCCATGAGCGATCTTTCGCCCTTTCTCGTTCCCCGTGGATTCAGATTCGGCGCTGCCAAAGCCGGCCTTAAGGCAAGTGGCCGGCCCGATTTTGCGCTGATCGTTGCTGACATACCGGCCGACGCTGCAGCCGCATTCACTTCGAACCGGGTCATCGCGGCCCCACTGATCGTCGACAAAGAAAACCTGGCGGCGTCAGGCCACAAAATTAGCGTTGTGGCGATCAATGCGGGCAATGCCAACTGCGCCGCCGGCCAAGCTGGGCTCGATGCGGCGCGCACTACCTGCGCGGCCGCCGCCGAGATCTTCGGCTGCACTCCTTTTGAGGTCTTTCCCTCTTCGACCGGGGTCATTGGCGTCCCGCTCCCGGCGGAGAAGCTGGTTGCCGCTCTGCCCGCGCTGGCCGCTTCGCTCGGGCCCGAGGCTGATCGCTTTCAGGAAGTCGCCGAAGCCATCCTGACCACCGATACGGTGGAGAAGACCGCATTTGCCCGCATCGAAATCGCATCCCATGGCAGCTCCGGCGCACCTGCCGGCGAAGTCCGCATTGCCGCCCTCGGTAAGGGTTCAGGCATGATCCATCCCCAGCTTGTGCCTCACGCCACCATGCTGGTGTACGTGCTCACTGACGCAGTCGTTGACCCCGACGCGCTGCAGAGCTACCTTAATTCCGCCATCGAAGTCAGCTTCAACCGCATCTCGGTCGACGGCGACACCTCAACCAACGACACCGTTCTGCTGCTGGCTTCCGGGGCAAGCGGCCACGTAATCGGCCCCGGAAACGAGGCCTTCCAGTCCGCGCTCACCCAGGTCTGCACCTCCCTTGCGCGGCAAATTGTCGCCGACGGCGAAGGAGCCTCTCACGTGGTCGAACTCCGCATCCGGGGTGCGGCCAGCGATGCCGATGCAGTGCGCGTGGCCAAGGCTATTGCCCATTCTCCGCTGGTGAAAACCGCGTGGGCCGGTTGCGACCCCAACTGGGGCCGTCTAGCCGCCGCCATCGGTTATTCGGGCGCCCAGATCGATCCCGCGGGCATCGACATCGCATTCGGCTCGCTGCCCATCTGCCGCGACGGAGGCCGCGCATCGGAATACGATGAGGCG
>JASHVU010000178.1 GCA_030044455.1 Acidobacteriaceae bacterium
GGCAGGCAGTAGCCCGTAATAGGACATTAGTTCGACACTGTCTGCCACGTCGCCGCGCGCCGGATACGGGGCCATGTTTTCCGCGATAAAGGCCGTGTTGGTCACTCCCGTTCCGTTCGGATACAGCACGTTCTCGAAAAATGGCTGCGCCGGAACGCTGCTAAGAGGGGCATTCGGGTTTTGGCGCAGCCATGTGGTGAGGGCGGCCATGGCCTGGCTCAGCTTCTGCCCCGACACACTATCCGGGAAGTCGATAAGCTGTTCGGCGTCGGCCTGGGCCAGCAAGTGGCGTCCCAGGCGGCCTACGTAACCCAGCCTGAAGAGGAAGCCGCCACCGAACTCCTGTTGAATGCCCAGGTTATACATGATGTTGTACGGCGTGGGCAGATTGTGATCGACCGAGATGTTGAACGCTCCACCATTGGCCAAGCCGCAAGGTCCGGGCGAGCTGCATTCAGGAGACTCTGGGCCTACAAATGGTATGAAGGGCTTGCTGATTGCAGGCGGGGTGGGGCCTGTTGGAGGAGAGCTCAGAGCCGTAAAACGCGTATTCTGCAGCAGCGAATTATATGCCGCGCTATTGGTTAAAGTGGCTGGCACGCCATAATTCTGGGTCCCGGCACTCTCGAACAGATAAGAGTAGGTTGCTTCCTCCTGCAGAAACGCAT
The DNA here is from genome assembly GCA_030044455.1 of Acidobacteriaceae bacterium. Taxonomy (GTDB): domain Bacteria; phylum Acidobacteriota; class Terriglobia; order Terriglobales; family Acidobacteriaceae; genus Telmatobacter. The sequence goes on from JASHVU010000178.1 coordinate 669, forward strand.
TGACGACCGTCTCGTCATAAACGATTCCGCCGCCGCCATTGATCACCAGCTTGCGGTCTGCGGTGGGTGCCCAGGCAAAGGCTATGCGCGGAGCAAAGTCCTTATTGTCCGGTTGATAGTAAGGTGCAGCGTGGTTTGCTTTGCCGGCCAGATTGTATTCGACGTAGGGCACCGCGCTGGTCCCGCCCGGCAAGGACGCGTTTCCACTCACGCCGGCGCTACTCTGCGCGACGCGGGCTTTCATGAAATCCCAGAAGCTCAGGTTTTGATCCGCCTGGATGCCGTGGATCTCATACGGGACCGAGAAGTTCTGGTACCGCAAGCCGAAGGTGATGGTGAGATTCGGCGTCGCCTTGAATGAATCCCCGAAATAGGCCTCCGTTTCGAAGTAACGGAACTCGGTCTGCAATCCGGCGCCCTGCGGCACCACGCTGCCCGCTGCGGTGTAATTCCAGGTGTCATTGGTGTCTTCAAAACGGCCCAGCGCAAGCACGAGCGCCGATTGGTAGACGGTCAAACTGGTCTGGCTGTTGTCGAGATCGCTTGGATCGAAATTCCAGGAGCTTGATCCATTCGTGGGCAGTCCGGTAACGCCGCCGCCCAATCCGACGATCGGACCGTTGTAGTTTCCGTAGACGCTGTAATGGGGGGTGGGGTATTTGAACGAACCTCCGAACGAAATGCTGTGACGCCCTTTCTCCCAATTGAAGTCGTCGCGCACCACGGGAATCGGGAAGTAGTACGTCTGACCGCCAGCGTTGGCGTAGGGGCCAGACAGGAAGTAGCCGCCGGTAGGATCTCCATCGTAATTGTACTGATTCGCTCCTTGCGGGTTATAGGCATCAGGCGTTCCGATTTTGGCGATGTTATTGCCCCAGATCACGCTGTTTGTCTTGTTGTTGCCGATCGTCCAGTCCCAACCCACCACCCACGCGTGGCTCTTGTCCAGGGACGGGAAGGTCTCAGGATCGCCTGGGAATTGCACCGGGGCGTTCACCGAATTGATGTTGTTGTAGGTGACGCGGCCAAAGAGGTGGTGGTTCTTAAACGGGTCGAGATCAACCCTGCCCACGTAGTTCTTCTCGATGTAGGGTTTGGGAGCATTGAAGCGGTAACCGGCCGTATTGACCAGGTCGCCTGCATCGCCGGTAAAGTCGTTCGGCGAGGGGTAGCATTGCCGATTCCCACATTTGCCGGTCAAAAATGAGAACATGGCCTGATCGATTCCGACGCCTTGAGGATCGAAGCTTTGCACCGATTGCGGTCCTGTTGCGGGGATGCTATTCGTCGCTCCCGTCGCAATATTGGTGTAATAGCTGATGGTTTGATCTTTCAGGAAGCTGTCCATTGGCACGGTCCGCACTGCGATGGTTGAAAGCGCGTCATGGCGGCCGTTGAAATCGAAGAAGAAGTATGCTTTGTTTTTCCACATCGGGCCGCCGATGGCGCCCCCGTACTGGTTGCGAACCAGCGGGGAGCGTGGCACACCCTCGAAGTTGTTGAACCACTCGTTGGCCTCGAGATCGGTATCGCGGTGATATTCGTTGAGATCGCCATGGAAGTGGTTGGTGCCCGATTTGGTGACCATTTCGAACTGGCCGCCGCCACCGGCGCCTTCGCTGGAGAGCATGCCGGCGGTGGTGCCGCGGAACTCCTGCACCGAGTCCACCGGGGCATTGCCGACGATCGCGGCGAAAGTTCCGTATCGCTCGTCATTCACATCCAACCCATCCAGTGTGACGCGGCTCTGGTCCTGGCGAGAACCGGTTGACGAGCCCGCTGAAGAGCTTGATCCAGTTGTCATGCCCGGCTGATCGACCATGAGAGCCGTCGGAGAATCGCGGGCCATGACCGGCAGATCTTGCAGATACTGAACCTGGAAGTTGTTGCCCACCGAGGCATCGGTCGTATCCAGAGTCACTGTCTGGTTCTCGGCAGAAACAGACACCGTCTGTGAGACCGTTCCAACCGCCAGCCTCACGTTCTGCGAACGGGTCGTTCCCACATTCAGATAGAGGTCGGTCAACAGGGCGGTCTCAAATCCTGCATGGGAGATCGTCTCGGTATACCCCGGGCCCGGAGCAATGTTCGAAATGGTGTAGGAACCACTTGCATTGCTAACGGCCTGATAGGACAGGTTGGCAGCCTTATTCGCCAGCACGATCTTGGCGCCGGGCACCATGGCGCCGGACGCATCGGTGACCGTACCGGTGAGGGATGCTGCGTCCTGTGCCAGCAGACTCGCACCCGGGACAAACGCTAACAACGCTACGGCGACAAGAACGGAAAGTTTTGCAAAATACACTTTGGACACCTTCTGCCTCCAAGTCGGGAAGAGATGACTAACTAGAGCGTGAATAAAGGAAAGGCGTGCTGGAAAGAAAATGGACTATTTGCTGCAATTCTGCGGCCAATCCAAAACTGCACAAAAAGTGATCGTTTTGGCCGAGTTTTGGCTTTCGCCTTTACCAAAATCCATATTTTCGAAAAGCAAGTATGAATTTTAACAGAAATCAGACGTCCGATTGCTCACCTTTTTACCCCTGCAACGTCAACTAAAAAACTCGTTTCCAGCGCTTGAATCTCTCAGCACCTCAGCGGACTCTTCGCCAACCGCAGAAACGGGGGCCTCACCCTCGCCGCGCCTCTGTTGCTGCTAGGGTGGGAAACCACGGACCCATATCAAACGGGAGACCGCGAATCAAACAAGAAATGGGGTGCCCAAGTCTCGATTCTGGGACTTGGGAAATCTTGGACATCGAGACAACCGGTTCCCTTTTAGAGGGGCTCCTCGCAGAAAAGTACTTCCGGTCCGCACCATCGAAATCTGCCCGATTTGAGGCAGCAGTGCTTGAAACCTGCGTTCTGATCCGCATGGACACAGGTCCTTCCGGCCAAGCTCTTCGGTGAGCTCTTTATCCTTGCCAACGACGCGAACTCCGCGCCTGACCTGAGTTTCAGAAGGGAATCCTATACGGCGTTTACTGCTCCGCACGAAAGGAGAAGAGTTCTTTATCTTTGATAGCCATACGATTTCTCCTTGTAAGGTGATGATTCATTGTAGCGATGACTCGAATAAACGCGAATCAACCCATCTAAACTGAATCTTTGCCCTCGCCGGAGGTCCCCATGCAGCATCGATTCCTGTATCTTTTCGCATTCATTGCCGTCATCGCCTTTCCAGACGCGACGCTCCACGCGCAGAACTCCGCGCAGTCTGTCTTCTCAACTGTCTCTTCGGCCGAACGCATTCCCAACTTCGATATGCTCGTCAACGAGCTCAAGCAGTATCACGAGTGCACCTGCGCGTGCGGCTGTTACGCTCACGATCTGGATGTGCAGGCCGAGCGCGCCATCAGTTTTCTTCGCCGACGGACGGCCAGGCGCCGAGCAAGCGAGAAGCTGGCGGTGATTCTCGACATTGACGAGACTTCGCTCTCGAATTACGCCGAGATGCTCAAACAGAACTACATCTGGGATGGCAAAGCGTTTGACGCGTGGGTCAACACAGCGCAGGCGCCCGCCATTCCCGGCACGCTGCGCATCGACACGGAGGCAAAACAACTTGGCGTTACGGTCTTCTTCATTACCGGCCGAGCTGAGGCCGAGCGCGCCGTCACCGAGCGAAATTTGCAAGCGCAGGGCTATGAGTGGAAGAGCCTGACCATGCGTGCTCCGTCTGAGACAAACGAGACCGCTCAAGTCTACAAGTCTGCGGCCAGAACACGCATCGTGGCGCAGGGTTACACCATCGTGCTCAACGTGGGCGACCAGTGGAGCGACCTGAAAGGCAAGCCCGAGGCCGAGCTCTCTGTGAAGTATCCCAATCCGTACTACTTCATTCCGTAGCTTGGCCCTGACCCCTAATCCCTGACTCCTGATCTCTGACCCCTGTAATGCTATTCTCTCCACCGTATGCACGGGCTTCTTGGGCTCAAATTTGCCGCTGTGGCCATGCTCATCCTGGCGAATGCCTTCTTTGTGGCTGCTGAGTTCGCGCTAGTCTCTATCCGCGAGACGCGCATTGAGCAATTGCTTGAGTCTCAGGTCCCCGGTGCGCGCGCCGTCCGCCGCCTGCAGCAGGGCATTGACGACCTGCTTCCCGCCGTGCAACTGGGCGTCACCCTTTGCTCTCTGGCCCTGGGCTGGCTCGGCGAGCCACTGGCGATTTCGTTATTCATGCCGTGGTTTGGTGCGCTGCCCCATGCACGGCTCTATGGGCAATTGCTGGCGGTTGCAGTGGGGTTCGCCATCATCACATATTTCCACGTGGTGGTGGGTGAACTGGTGCCCAAGTCCCTGGCGCTGCGCCGCGCCGAAGCACTGGCAACAGCCGTGGCTCCGCCCATGCTGGTGTTTATGGCCGTTGTGCGGCCTGCGGTGCGTCTGCTGCGCGGCTCGGCGGCGGCGGTTCTTCGCGGCTTCGACATTCCCATGTCCGAGCGCGCTGAAGTGCATTCGGCCGAAGAACTGAAACTGATTGCCACGGCTGCGCGGCGCATGGGACTTCTTCCGCCCTTCCAGGAAACGCTCATCCATCGGGCCGTCGAACTCGACGACGTACCGGTGCGCGAGATTATGACGCCCCGGCAGAAGATCTTCTCGCTGCCATCAAACATGTTGCTGGAGGAGGCTTTCGCGAAAGTCATCGAGAGTCACCACTCGCGCATCCCCGTTTACGACGAGACGCGTGGGCCGGAACATATCGTGGGCGTTGTTTACTCGCGTGATCTGGCGCGCCTGCTTTACTTACGCACCGCCGGCGCACAACCGGGCACGCCGCAGGTCGAACTGCGGCTGGCGCAGGTCATGCGCGAGATTCTGGTGGTTCCCGAAACCAAGTCGGCGCTCGATTTGATTCGTGAGTTCCAGCAGCGCCGCAGGCATTTGGCGGTCGCAGTGGACGAGTACGGTTCGATAGTGGGTCTGGTAACTGCAGAGGACGCCGTTGAACAGCTGACCGGCGAGTTCGAGGATGAATTCGATGCGCCCAGCCTGCCTTTGCTGAGCAGCGCCGGCGGCGCGGTGGTG
>JASHVU010000179.1 GCA_030044455.1 Acidobacteriaceae bacterium
CCCGCTGCCTGAGAAAGAAACCGACTTCATCGATGGAATCATCACCCTTGGCGGCAGCGGCGACCCCGCCATGCAAACCGGCGTCGCTATTCACCTCTACGGCATCAACGCCTCGATGCACGACCGGTTCTTCGCCAATGCCGACGGCGAAATGCTCATCGTCCTTCAGCTCGGCGCGTTGCGCTTTCACACCGAGCTCGGAATCATCGACGCCGCTCCCGGCGAAATCTGCGTCATTCCGCGCGGCGTTAAATTCCGCGTCGAACTCATCGACAGCCAGGCCCGCGGCTACATCTCGGAAAACTACGGCCTCTCCTTCCGCCTCCCCGAGCTCGGTCCCATCGGGGCAAATGGTCTCGCGAATCCGCGCGACTTCAAAACTCCCGTCGCGGCGTACGAAGATCGCGACGGCGAGTTCCGCATTTTCACCAAGTTCCTCGGCCGCATGTGGCGCGCATCGATCGATCACTCGCCGCTCGACGTTGTCGCCTGGCACGGCAACTACGCACCCTACAAGTACGACCTTTCGCTCTTCAACTGCATCAATACTGTTTCGTTCGATCATCCCGACCCATCCATCTACACGGTGTTGAGTGCGCCCTCCAACGTTCCCGGCACCGCCAACTGCGACTTCGCCATCTTTCCTCCGCGATGGATGGTCGCAGAGCACAGTTTCCGCCCGCCCTGGTTCCATCGCAATCTGATGAACGAGTTCATGGGCCTGGTCTTCGGCGCGTACGATGCCAAGGCAGAAGGCTTTCTGCCTGGCGGCGCCAGCCTGCACAACTCGATGGCCGGCCACGGACCCGACTCCGAAACCTTCGAGCGCGCATCGACATCAGATCTTAAGCCGCAGTTTCTCGGCAGCACGCTGGCCTTCATGTTTGAGACGCAACTCGCAATCCGCCCCACTGAATTCGCCATGAGCACGCGCATCCTGCAGCACGAGTATTTCGAGTGCTGGCAGGGATTGAAGAAGCACTTCGCATCCGAAGCACTCGCGGAAACCAGGCCGGAGGCCGTCGCGGAGTCGAAAAGAGGATGACGCCGATCGAAGCGCTGCTCACCGGCTTGATTGACTACGCAGGCCTCTACCCGCCTGCCTCGCTCGACATGCATACCGCGGTGCGCAACTATTTCGAATACAGCCACAGCGCCTACGCGCTGGCGCTGGGGCGATTTGTCGTCGGCCTCGACAGTTTTCCCTTTCTCTTGGATGCGGCCGGCGAAAAACTGCGCGGCGCAAAACTGACCGTCATCGCTGGTCGCCGTGCAGACTGGGAAGACCTGCACCGGCTCGTAGCTCAGGGTTTCGCCATCGAGGCAGTCGAGATTAAAGACACTCTCACCGCAGAGATCGGTCGAATCGCCATGCGCATTCCGCCCGGCATCGCAATCTATTTTGAAGTACCAATGGACTCGTCTCATGCAATGCTCGATGCTGTCGCAACAGCCGGTGCTCGCGTCAAGATTCGCACCGGCGGCACTGCTGCAGAGTCCTTCCCGTCTACACAGCGGCTCGCGCAAATGCTCGCGGAGTTAGCCTCGCGCCACCTCATCTTCAAAGCCACTGCCGGCCTCCATCATCCCCTTCGCGGGCGTTTCGCGCTTACCAACGCTGACGGCAGCCCTACAGCCGTCATGCACGGATTCATGAATCTCGCCACTGCGGCGGCCCTGCTTCACTTCGGCGGCGACGCGCGAGAAGTTCAGCTGGTGCTCGAAGAAGAGTGGTCCGGCGCATGGCAGATCACTGACGAGGCCATCATCTGGGAAGAAAATAGCTGGAACGCGGAAGAACTGCGCGAAGTGCGCCAGCAATTCTTTGCCGGTTTCGGCTCATGCTCGTTTGCTGAACCTGTTCGTGAACTGGAGGCCTTACGATGGCTCTGATGCCACCCGAACCGGACCAGCCGCGCCCCGGGGACCAAAGCTGGCTTGCGTCCGCGAACGATGCGCAGACTGATTTCCCACTCGCCAATCTACTTTACGGCGTTTTTCGTCGCGCCGGCCGGCAGCACATCGGCGTCGCCATCGGAGATCAGATCCTCGACCTGGAAGCGTGCGCAGAATCCGGCATGCTCAAAACTCTGCCGCACGATCTGCTCATGGCCTGCAAGGCCGACTGGCTCAATCCGCTCATGGCTCTTGGGGTCTCGGCGTGGTCCAAACTCCGCAACCATTTCACATCCCTCCTCAGCTCTCAAGCCGATCCCGACACCCGCGATCATCTCGCAACATGCCTCGTCCCCATGCACGACGCTCAAATGCAACTCCCCGCCCAAATCGGAGACTACACTGACTTCTACGCCTCCATCCACCATGCCCGCCGCGTAGGTGCGCTGTTTCGGCCTGACAATCCGCTGCTCCCCAACTACAAACATATCCCCATCGCGTATCACGGCCGCAGTTCGTCCATTGTCACCAGCGGAAGCGAAATTCACCGCCCCTCAGGCCAAACCAAATCTGTCTCCGGCAATCCTGGCTTCGGACCGTCGCGTTCGCTCGATTACGAACTCGAAGTTGGATTCTTCATCGGGCCCGGCAACCCGCTTGGCGCACCCATTCCGATTGCTGAGGCCGAGCAGCACATCTTCGGCCTCTGCCTCGTGAACGACTGGTCGGCGCGCGATATGCAAACCTGGGAGTACCAGCCGCTCGGCCCATTTCTCGCCAAGAGTTTCGCTACCACCATCTCTTGCTGGATTGTGCCGCTCGCGGCCCTCGCACCCTACCGTGCACCTGTTCCTGAACGCGAACCAGGAGATCCCGAGCCCCTGGCCTATCTGCGCCTACCCTCAATGCAATGCGGGGCTATCGATCTCATTCTCGAAGCCAATCTTCAGTCGCGGCTGATGCGCACCACCGGCGTCCCCGAAATGCAACTGAGCGTCACCAACCTTCGTCAGCTGTACTGGACGCCTGCGCAGATGCTCGCTCATCACACCAGCAACGGCTGCAACCTGCGTCCTGGGGATTTGCTCGCCAGCGGCACTGTCTCTGGGCCTGAAGACGGCTCGGAGGGCTGCCTGCTCGAAAAACGCCACAACCCCGAGTCCATCTGCCTGCCCAGCGGCGAGCTGCGCACCTTCCTTGAAGACGGCGACCGCGTGACTCTCCGCGCCTGGTGCCAAAAGCCCGGCCTGCCTCGCATCGGTTTCGGCGAGTGCACCGGAACCATCGTTCCCGCAGCCAACCATTCGCGGCCATAACGCAAAAAATGGGTTGCTAGCAATTGACCGGGGAGCAGGAGGGCAAAGCGGTGCGTATGATGCGCGAATCGAAGCTCTCTGCAAGTCTTGCCGGCTCAGTGGATCGCCACTCCAAAAGGAAAACCCGGCGCGTCAATCATGTGCGCCGGGCTATTCTTTGCCCCTCTATTCTTTGAGCAAACCAGTTACAGGTTAAAGTCTACGTCGATGGTGGTTTGAACCTCAGTGGGCTGATTGTTGAGCAGATACGGCTTGTAGAGCCAGTTCCGAACCGCGTCAAGGGCAGCCTGCCGCAACATCGGCGGCCCGCTGACCACTTGCAGATTTTGTACCCTTCCGGACTTGGAAATGCTCGCCGCCAAAACCACCCTGCCTGAAACGCGGGCGGTACGGGCGATCGAGGGATATTCTGGTGCGATCCTTCGAACCAACAAGCCACCTGCGACGCCGGCAGATACAGTAACAGGGCTAAGTTTGATCCTTGTCTGGTTTTTGAAGGCGCTCCCTACCGCACCGTTGTCGGCCATTGTTTCCATACCGGCAACGCCAAAGCCACCCGGAGGCGGAGGCGCCTCTTGAAGAGCCTTGTTGCGTGCGCCTTGCGGCAACTGCGAAGCCGCAGTCAACTGCTGGTTCATCATGTCCGCCGAGACCGGAGTCGGATCGGGATCGTTATTGGAAGCAGAAGCCTGCTGGGTTCCGGACGTGGAATTCTGACTGGTCGCGCTGGTCGCCGGCGTTCCGCTGACAGGCACAGACGGCGACGGTTTCAGCGAAGCGGTACCTTCTTCGCTGTTCACGATTGTTGTCGTCGATGGAGCAGGGCGAGGCGGGGTAATGCTACGTCCCCGTAAGGCGAGTGGAATGCCGATTGCGAGGCCAACTCCAACAACGCCCGCAGCGATGACGCCAATCATCACCCAGTTCGGCTTTTTCTTGTTGTCGGATTCCGCGTCCTCTTCCGCTTCGTACCCGGATCGGAAAACACTAATAAGCTCTTGTTCTACTGGAGCTGGCCTGGGTGTCGGCCGCACCGGCTCCTGTTGCACCGCGGCAGTTGACTGGCTGGGCGCTGAGGCTGCCCAGCGGTTGGTCGCCTGGTTGGTCTCTGGCTGGCGCGCTGGGGCCTGATCGGCGTTCACCTCGCTCAGTCGCCGCAGGAACGCCTCCAGATCGGAATCGGCTCCTGCCTGGGAACGCGAAGAACCGGATTTGCGTCTTTCTACGGGTTGCGGTTGTGGGGGCGGAGGCGGAGGCGGTGCCACCGGCGCGTGCGCCCGCTCCCTGGCAATCGGCACAACATCTCGTACTTGGAATGCCTTTGAAGCCACAGGTAGGGTAGCCGAAGAGGATTCGCCGTCCCAATCGCTGAAGTCCTCCGGAAGTGTCTCAGGAGCCGTTTCCGGCGCTACTCGCTTACTCGGTACCATTGGCCATCTTCTCCTCTCTCATACATTGCGCCCTTATAAAGGCGTCTCTCACGTTGGATCGGTGGCGTGGAATTGGGGAACCCACCTTGATTTGCTTCACGCTCCGTGTCAGCAAAATAACTCGGCGCAGGAGGATTCGTCGATGACACCTTTGTGGAGGTATAACCCTGTGCGGCCACCCCAGGTGATCTTTCAACTACCAGAGTTACTGAAGCTTGCGCCTCCTCAAACCACTCTGTGTCCTCCGGTGTAAAACTGACCGTGAGCGTATATGTGCCCGGCGCCAGCACGCAGCCTGCGGCGGGGCTATAGACAAAGGTTCCAGGAACCGACGCAACAGCGTTGAGCTGGTCCGCGCTGAGTTGGGTTCCGTAGGGAATTGGAGCGGGTTTTGGCCATGTGATCATGGTTGGCGAAATTTCGCTCACCTCAAGGTCGACCGTAGCCTCCACGACTGTGTAATTGAAGGTGTCAGCAGGAGCGAAGATGGCCGAAAGCGTGTGCATTCCGGGCGGAAGCACCTCGCCGCGGCGGGGAGTGTAGGTAAATGTTCCCGGAACCGTCGCCGTCGCGTTTAGTTGAACGCGATTCAGGGCGGTGCCGTGACGGATTCGTTCCGGCGCCGACCAGGTGACGGAAGGCGTCATCTTGGCCACCGTCAGCAAAACTGCAGACGATGTCGGCAGATACTTCGTTGATGCTTCAGGGGTGTAGGTGACTGAGAGTGTGTGCTCTCCCGCTGCCAGCAAGGCGCCTGAGCCAGGGTTGTAGGTCAAAGTCCCGGGTGCGTTCACCTTTGCGTTCAACTGGATGCCGCTCAGGCGAACTCCGTAGGTGATCGCATCGGGCATTAGCCAGGTGATCTCAGGGGTCGCACTCACCACGGTAATTTCTACCGCGGCCTCTGCTACGGTATAGTTTCTGTCATCGTTCGGTGCAAAAGTGACGGTCAGCGTGTGACGGCCCTCTGCCAGCACTTCACCAGCCGCGGGAGAGTATTCAAACGTTCCCGGAACCGAAGCCGACGCATTGAGCTCGTTTTCGCCCAGCGCGCTCCCTGACAACATAAGCGCCGGCTCGCGCCACGTAATCGATGGTGTCGCCTTCAAAACCAGGATCGGAATCTCGGTTTGAACCACCGGGCCGTCGGCCGCCTGTGCAGGGGTGAAAGTAACCCACATCGAGTGTGCACCCGCCGACAATACATACCCTGCCGACGGGGTATACACGAACGTGCCTGAGACCAAAGCAGTCGCATTCAGTTGGTCTCCTCCCAGTGCCGTCCCGTAAACGATCGGATCGGGCTTCGGCCACCGCACGGTCGATTGCGCTCCAGCATTCGCTGGCGCCGCGTCGAGCAGGCCCAGGAGCTTTTCGTCCATGGTTGTTTTCTCCGTCTGTGTTTTTTGACTTCTGAAACTCAAAGCCTTCTTCTTGTCTTCGGGAACCGGACGGCCGGTGACCGAGCTGGCCATCTCCAGAATCATCCGTGAGATCGCCGAATTCGATGGGGTAAGGGCGGACGCCGAGTTCTGAATCTCGCGCGTGGCAGCATAATCGTCGGGTAGCTTCCATCGCACCGGTCTTTCAATTGCCTTATCGATCACTTCCTCGGTCACACCCGGCGAACCGGCCTGGAACCTGTTGATAACAACCTCGAGGTTTGGACCATCCCCTCTGAAGAACCGTGAAATCACACGATTCGAGTTGCGCAGTTCCGAAATGCCTGCCTGGGTGACCAGAAAGATCGTAGTGGCCAGGCTGAAGAGACTCGTGTTCATCAAATCGAGTCTCGATCCAACATCGATCACCACGTTATCAAACGACTGACGCGCAACCGTCATCAGCTTGTCGATCGACTCTCCGGTGGCATCTACCTCAGGAACCTTGCTGGGAGCCGCAAGCACCGAAACTCCCGATTGATGCTTGACCAGGAGTCCCCGCAGGCTCGTCGCATCCAGTTGGTCCGCGTTACCCAACGCATCGTCGGTCGAATATTGCGCGGCGATGCCCAGGTTCAAGGCTGCATCACCCATGGGCAGCGCGAGATCGATCAATAAGGTACTTTCGCTTGGATTCTGGGCCAGCGCAATGGAAAAACTGCACGCAATCGTAGTTACCCCGGAACCACCCTTTGCGCCCAGAAAGACCAGCAGCCGGCCAGGCTTCTTCTGAGGGCCCTGCGCGCTAGGACGATGCGCCGCGGCGGCCCGCACCAAGGCTTCTGCAATCGTGTCTTCGTCGAACGGCGCGGTCAAATATTCACGGGCGCCGGCGCGCATGCTGCGAACCACCAGGTTCGGATCAGACGACGCCGAGTAGACCATCACGGTCGCTGTTTCATTCACGCTGATGCTATCCACCAGATCGAGGGCGAACTCCGTGTCCCCGTCCAGATCGATAAAGATGATGTCGAAAGCCTGTTCCAGCAGCCTCGGTGCGTCATCCACCGATGTGGGATAGGAAGAAAACTCGCGCACATTCGCGCCCGGGCACTTGGCAAGGGCGGTGGCCAACGCCCAACGTTGGCGTTCGTTGGGGCCGATCAGTGCGATCGACAGGCTACCGCCTCCGAACGACTCGGAACTTTCAGTGCTTCGATTTGGCGATAAGTTTGGCTCCACGGCGTTTTTCCTCGGTGGCTCCCACGTCCCTGCCGATTTGTGCCTCATGATTCGACTCACCGGAAATCAGGGCCAATAGACACTTCCGCGCCATCTTGCCTGCGCGGAAGAATTACCTAGATCCATGATTCCCAAGGCGGAAAAAACGTCGGTCGCTCGCTTTATTCCATCTGAAATAACGTCCATCCGTCCCCTTTGAGTTCATCTTTTGATGCGATGGACATGCTGTCAAGCGAAGACACGAAATTGTGATGCCAGGCGAATCTGCCAAGCAACTCTCGGCGTCGAGCGCTGCTACGTTCCTTGGTTATAACGTTGATTTGACTCCAAGTAAATGACGTTTTGGGGCTTCATATTACCAAAGTGTAATCCAGAGTCATCGAGGTCACCACTTCCGGGCACCAGTAGAGGTGTTACCAGGCCCTTTTTAACCCTTTTTCCCACCGCCGATTCAGGAAGCCAGCCCGGGGTCTTTCGTCGTACTATTGCGCTGTACTCGTTTGAATGCATCACACAGAGTGGCGAAAGTACCTCGAAGCGGCCCCCAATAATGTCCGATAACCTGACCCTCGACAATCATTTGCGCTCCTTCCTCGATCCGGCATCCCAGCGCTCCGGGTCCAATCGCTCCGCCCTTGAGTCGCTGCTTGCCGACCTTCGCGCGACAGAGGAAACGATCCGACAGGGTGGCGGCGCAAAAGCCGTCGACGCACAGCACTCCAAAGGCCGCCTGACGGTGCGTGAACGCCTGGACCTGCTGCTGGACTCCGGAACGGAGTTTTTGGAGCTTGGCCTCTGGGCCGCCCACAACATGTACTCCGATTACGGCGGCGCTCCTGCCGCCGGC
>JASHVU010000180.1 GCA_030044455.1 Acidobacteriaceae bacterium
GCGCTACTTTATCCGTTGGGCTGTGGGAAATGCCGGTTAGCGGTTTCACCAGATTCGAGATTCGAGCGCTTAACTTTAACAGACCCGGCGCCAGCGGAGCATTCATCCTTCTTCCAGCGTAAACGAGGCGGGAGGGGTTGAGAGATGCGAGCCAAAAACGCTAAGGGCTCGCGTGATTTCTGCCGTACGATCGGAGGCGTCCGCTGGCCGTGTGATTCCCGTCGATGCCGCTGTGGCGGGAGTGATCAACCCGTTAAAGCGTGGCTCTAGATCTGCCCGGGAATACCGCGGCCCGCAAGTTATGATGGAAACGAATGGCTACCGAAATGGGCACGAATAACACGATCCTCGTAACCGGCGGGGCAGGATTCATCGGCTCAAACTTTGTACTGACTTGGATGAATTCGGTGGGAACGCCGCTTGTGAATCTTGATCTGCTGACCTATGCGGGGAACCCGGCCAACCTGGCCGGGCTTGAAGGCGACTCTAGATACACATTGGTTCGGGGCGACATCTGCGATGCGCGGCTGGTGAAGAGCCTGCTGAAGGAACGGCGGCCCAGGGCAGTGGTGCACTTTGCGGCCGAGAGCCATGTGGATCGGTCGATTGCGTCTCCTGAGGCCTTCATCCGCACCAACGTGCATGGAACGTTCGTGCTGCTCGACCAGGCGCGCGCTTACTGGGAGAGCCTGGCGCCGGAGGATCGTGAGGTTTTCAGGTTCCTGCACATCTCCACGGACGAGGTTTACGGCACGCTGGGCCCCCGAGATCCGGCGTTCAGCGAGACCACGCCGTACGCGCCCAACAGCCCTTATGCGGCATCGAAGGCGGGTTCGGACCACCTGACACGGGCGTACTTTCATACTTTCGGGCTACCGGTGCTGACCACAAACTGCTCCAACAACTATGGGCCGTATCAATTTCCGGAGAAACTGATCCCTCTCATGATCCTGAACGCGTTGGAAGGCAAGCCGTTGCCGGTGTACGGTGACGGCAAGAATGTGCGCGACTGGCTGTTTGTCGAGGATCATTGCAGTGCGATTCGGACGGTGCTTGAAAAGGGAAATCCGGGAGAGACATACAACATTGGCGGCAACAGCGAAAAGGCAAACATCGATGTAGTGACGGCGATCTGCAATCTGGTGGACGAGATGCGGCCGGGGCTCGCGAGTGGGCGCCCGAGGACCAGCCTGATCAACTACGTCGCCGACCGCCCAGGGCACGATCGGCGCTACGCCATTGACGCCAGCAAGATCAGCCGTGAGCTGGGCTGGAAGCCGTCGCAGGTTTTCGAAGACGGACTGCGCAGAACGGTCGAGTGGTATCTCAATCATTCCGGGTGGATCGAGAACGTTCGCACCCTGGCATACCGGGGGTGGATCGAAAAGAACTATGCGGAGCGGATGACGGTGGGCGGTGCACAGTGAACGGTGCGCTGCTTCGAATTGCATCATGCTCGGGCGAGCTGATCCTTGTTCACCGTTCACCGTGCACGGCACAGGAAAGGTAGCGCGATGAAAGGCATCATCCTGGCAGGCGGTTCGGGGACTCGGCTTTATCCCGTGACGCACGTTGTCTCGAAACAACTACTGCCTGTCTATAACAAGCCGATGATCTACTACCCGCTGAGCACCTTGATGATCGCGGGGCTGCGTGAGATCCTCATCATCTCAACGCCGCAGGATACAGGTCGTTTTGCCGAGTTGCTCGGTGACGGGCACCGCTGGGGCATGGAGATAAGCTACGCGGTGCAGCCGAGTCCCGACGGGTTGGCGCAGGCCTTCCTGATCGGGCGCGAGTTTATCGCGGGGGGCGCGAGCGCGCTGGTTCTAGGCGACAACATTTTTTACGGGCAGGGATTCTCGCGGCAGCTGCAGGCTGCTGCGAAGCTCACGGACGGGGCCACAGTCTTCGCCTACCCGGTGGAGGACCCGCAACACTACGGAGTGGTGGAGTTCGATAGCACAGGCCGGGCTGTGAGCCTGGAAGAGAAGCCGGCGCAGCCCAAATCGCGGTACGTGGTGACCGGACTTTATTTTTACGATTGCGACGTGGTACGCCATGCCGAGGCTCTCAAGCCCTCGCTGCGTGGCGAGCTCGAGATCACCGATTTGAACCGGCGCTATCTTAAGGCCGGCAAGCTGAATGTTGAGATCATGAGCCGCGGTATGGCCTGGCTCGATACGGGGACGCACGAGTCGCTGCTTGAGGCGGCAACGTTTGTGCACACCATCGAGCGCAGGCAGGGTTTGAATATTGCCTGTCCGGAGGAGATCGCTTACCGCCAGGACTTCATCGATCGAGAGCAGCTTGAACGGCTGGCCGCTCCCATCAGCAAAAGCGGGTATGGAAAGTATCTGCTGGGGCTGTTAAGGGACCCATATTTTGCAGCGAAGAGTGGCCAGAAATGAAGTTCGAAGAGACCGCACTGCCTGGCTTGCTGGTGATCACGCCAAGGATCTTCCGCGATGCGCGTGGATATTTTTTTGAGAACTATAACCAGCGTTTGATGAGCGAGGCCGGGCTTCCGGTGAAGTGGGTCCAGGACAACTTCTCATTTTCAAAAAGGAATGTGATGCGCGGGATCCACTACCAGGTGACCGAGCCCCAGGGCAAGCTGGTGCGGGTGACGCAGGGCGCCGTGTTCGACGTGGCGGTGGACCTGCGGCGCAGCTCGCCGGCTTTTGGCAAGCATGTGGCCGTCGAGCTCAGCGCGGATAACGGCCGGATGTTTTGGATTCCTGCAGGATTTGGTCATGCCTTTTTGGTGCTGAGTGACTTTGCCGGCTTTGCCTACAAAGTGACGGACTATTATTCCCCTGGGGGAGAGAGGACGATTGTGTGGAACGATCCTGACCTGGCCATCCCGTGGCCGGTTTCGAGCGAAGAGGCGATTGTGTCGGAAAAAGATGCGGCGGGAGTGTGCTTCAAAGATGCAGAAGTATTCGCGTAGAAGCGGCGTCGGGTGGCTGGCACGCCGACCGACGAGCGGTCCTCGTGGCCAAAGGGCAAAGCTGGATGGATGAAAAAGCGTTATTGCGGCGGTTCAATCTGAGGTGTCTCCTGGTTGCTGGAATGTTGATAGGGGGCATGCCATTCATCATGACTCCTGTTGTTCTGCGCGGCGTGAGTGAAGCCTATCCCAATCTTTATGCTGCGATCATCAACGGGCTTTCGGTTTTGCCGGCTTCTGCTCTGGCATTCTG
>JASHVU010000181.1 GCA_030044455.1 Acidobacteriaceae bacterium
TACGAAGATCCGGGCCGCTGCTTCGATCGAGCCTGAGGCGCGGTTTATGTTTCACTTTCCCTTTTCTTGTTTCCTTGTTCGCCAGGAGTCGAAGTATCCAACCAGAGTGAGCAAGCGAAATTGCGCCCCATCTTTTTGGGGTCGCAAGGGATGCATACCTGCTCGCAGGGCGAACCTGACGATCGCGAAGGTCTGCCACTGAGCGGGAGCAAATTGCTGGACAGCAATTGGTTTCGCAGGCTCGCAAGAAAGCGCATACAAGTTAGGCCCGCTCAGCCTCGTTCATTGAATGAGGCTGGAGTGGCATTTTTTAGCCGTTTGGCTTTATCCCATTGGAGGCATTCAATGCTACGGTTCAAGCACACCACCTCGGTTCTTTGTCTGGTACTCCTGGCCCTTCTGCTGTCTCCGGGCAGCAAAACTGCATCCGCGCAGGTAATGACTTCAGCAGCGATTCACGGGACAGTTACTGACCCCAGCGGCGCGGTGATACCGAATGCCAAAATTACCGCGTCAAATCAGGCGACTGGGATTTCGAGCGTTACCTCGACGGACAAGAATGGGTACTTCATCTTCCCGCAACTCGCGCCGGGCGGTCCCTACACCATTAGCGTTTCCAACAGCGGCTACTTGACCTTTGTCGCATCCGGCTTGATTCTCGATGCAAATGGTAACCGCGAGGTGGACGCCTCGCTCAAAATAGGAACCGAGGCTCAGACAGTCCAGGTTACGGCCAATGAAGTTCAGGTTGAAACCTCGAATACGCAGCTTGAGCAGGTTGCCACTTCCGCGCAACTTGAAGAGATCCCGCTTGAAGGCCGCGATCCCGCAGGCTTGCAAAAACTCGAGCCGGGCGTCGTGGAGTCATCCGACCGTTTCGGTAACTTCTCCAGTAACGGTAACGAGACCCCTCAGAATTCGTACATGGTCAACGGCATCGACATCAACGACCCGGCTCTCCAGAACGAGGGCATTCAAATCAACCCCGACGCACTTCAGGAAGAAAACATAGTCACCAGCACCATGAACCCTGAATTCGGCCGCAACTCTGGCGCAGTCGTCAATCAGGTGCTGAAATCCGGAACAAATTCTCTTCACGGCAGCGGCTTCGAGTTTTATCGTGACACATTCCTGACCAACGGCAACTACTTTTCAACCACGAGGCCGGAATTCCATCAGAACCTGTATGGCGGCACATTGGGTGGCCCGATTTTCAAGAATAAGCTGTTCTTCTTTGTCGCGTATCAGGGACAGCGGCAGCGCACAGGGGCAACCGACATCCAAACAACCTACGACACGGATCAGTTTCAAGGCAACTTCACCAACGATCTCAATTACTACACCTCAGCGTTGAACAGCGGTGGCCTCACCAACAATCCCCTACCATTTGACATCGGATCATGCGGCGGCCCCAATTCCACTAGTCCGGAAACGTGGGCGCAGTGCTTTAGCAGCGGTACTGTGAACATTCCGACATCAATGTGGAATAGCATAGCTTCCACTCTGATCAACAAGTTCGTCCTTCCCGCGAACTATGGCGCCCCCGACATCAATGGCCAGCAGGATCTTGCCCAATTCAATCCGCTCAATACCTACGCCACCGATCAGGGGATTATCCGAGTCGACTACAATCCCACTTCCTCCGACTCAATCTGGGCTTCCACTATCTTCATGTCCAGCCCTGCCACTTCAACCCTCACCTTCGGCGGTGGCAGTTTCCCTGGCTTTCCATCGAACGAAGGCGATCACTTCAAGCTCTTTTCAGCTTCCTGGACCCACACCTTCAGCCCCAGGCTGCTCAATGAATTGCGCGCTTCTTATTACCGCAATCCCTTCGCGGCTGTCGGCGTAGCCAAGGTCGATCCCCCCAGCAACTACGGCTTTTCAATCAACCCTCAGGACCCAGCGTCGGGTGTGCCTTACATAGGGGTGGGCAACTACTACAGTCTCGGGTTTAGTTTTGAAGGCCCGCAGCCGCGCCTGGATACAAACCTGACGTACGCCGATAACCTCACGTGGGTGCGCGGAAACCACGACCTGAAATTCGGCGCCTCGTTTGAGCAGTTCCGCGTTCACAACCCGTTCGATGTCTACAACAACGGCTATTACAGCTTTGGCGGATCGGGTTCGTACAGTTCTGGTGATCCCATCATCGACTTCGCCATGGGCATCCCCGATGCTTTCTACCAGACCAACAACGGATTCATCAATGCTGTTGCAGAAGAGCTCTACGGTTACGGCCAGGACAATTGGAAGGTAGGACCTGACTTGACCTTTAACTTTGGACTTGCCTGGGATGTCGAGAGGCCGAATCAGAATCATCAGGATGGCGGCCTGGGCATCGTCTGCTGGTCAAACAGCTCAACGGAATCGACTGTCTTTCCTGGCGCGTCTCCCGGCCTGAGCTTCCCCGGCGACCCGGGCTGCAATAACGCAGGCTCTCCAACCGCGCACTATGACCGGATTGGTCCAAGAGTTGGGATTGCATGGTCTCCGGCCGACGGACCATCTGCCATCATTGGCCGCCAAGGCGAACACCAATTCTCGATTCGCCTGGGTTTCGGTCTCTACTATAACCGCGATCAGGAAGAGCAGTCGCTGCAGAACCTGGAAGATCCTCCGTTCCTGAAAGTGTCCTATGGCGCCGGGGATGTGGGTGGCAGTCCTTCCTTCGCAAACCCGTATCAGGATATTACCGGCAGCGCGGCTAAGTCTGAAGCGAATCCATTTCCGCTGGCCCCGGTTACGCCAACTTCGACAATCAACTGGCT
>JASHVU010000182.1 GCA_030044455.1 Acidobacteriaceae bacterium
ACCAGCTTTTTGTTGACGGTCGATTTGAAGAGGCGATCAAGCGGTACAGGCTGGCTGCCGAACTCGATCCGACCAACAACAACTACAAGCTGTCAATTGAAGTGGCGCAGAGCCACGAAGTGACCGCGCTTATCCGGGCGGCAGCCAAGGCGCGACTGGGGGGCGACGAGGGAACAGCGCGTGCGGACCTGGAGCAGGCGCTCAAACTCGCTCCGAAAAACGCCGAAGTAACGCAGCATCTCTTCGAATTGGGTGACGACGCACTGCGCGGAGAGACGAAGCCGCTTTACGACGATACGGCCAACGACATTGGCGCAGCGCCAACGCTTGCGCCGCTGAAGACGACATTCAGTTTTCATCTGCATTCCGACCAGCAGCAGGTTATCCGGCAGGTGTTCAGGTCGTTTGGTATTGAGCCGATGTTTGACACCAGCGTGACCAACCTGCCGGTGCGGTTCGATATCGACGACGCACCGTTTTCTGATGCAGCGCGGCTGGTGAGTATGGCGACCGACACGTTTTATGTGCCGCTCGATCCGCACCGGGTGCTGGTGGCCAGGGACACGCGCCCGAATCGCCAGCAATATGAACGCCAAGAAGCGGAGACGCTGTATCTGCCGGGACTCAGCGAAGCCCAACTGACCGAAGTGGGCACCGTGGCCAAGAATGTATTCAGCGTGCAGACGGTTTCAACTGATCGCGTGGCCGACTCAATTACCGTGCGCGCGACGCCGACGACGCTGACCGCATTCAATCGAACTATGCGGACACTCCTGGACGGGCGCAACCAGGTAGTGCTCGATGTGCGGATGATTCAAGTGGCGCACAATTTGACCCGCAACACGGGAGTTCAACCGCCCCAGTCGATCCAGGGATTCAACCTGTATGCCGAAGAACAATCGATCCTCAACGCGAACCAGAGCCTGGTACAGCAGATCATTTCATCGGGACTCGCGAGCGCGAACGACATCCCCGCGATTCTAGCCATATTGCTGGCGTCAGGCCAAATTTCAAGTTCGCTTTTCTCGAATGGAATTGCGACTTTCGGTGGTGGAAAGGAGTATTCAGCAATTGCGCCGGGAGCATTCACGATGAATCTCGCCCTGAATACCTCAGATTCGCGGGAACTCGACCGGATTCAGTTGCGGCTGGGGGACGGCGAGGATGGAACCATCAAAGAAGGCGAACGATACCCCATACAGACAGCGTCGTATTCGAGTCTTTCCTCAGGGCTTGGGAACATCGCGGGATTGACAGGCGCAGGCACTTCGAGCAGCCTCTCTTCCCTGCTCGCTTCGGCGTCGAGTTCGGTGCCGAATATCCCCATGGTGCAGTACCAGGACCTGGGCCTGACGCTGACGGTAAAAAGTCCAAAGGTGATGCGCGACGGCACGGTTGCGCTTACGCTCGATATGAAGCTGGACTCGCTGTCGGGTGCATTTGTCAATGGCAATCCGATTTTGAACAGCCAGTCATTCAGCGGGGTAACGACGTTGAATGAGGGTGAATCGTCAGTGATTGCGGCAGAGCTGAGCCGTTCGCAAAGCCTGGCGGTAAGCGGCACGCCGGGATTGAGTGAGATTCCGGGTATGAATAACCTGACCAGCAAGAATAACCAGTACAACTACGCCACGCTAATTATCGTGATGACCCCGCACGTGGTGCGGGGCACACAGGCCGCAGGGCACACGCCGATGATTTTGGTTGAAAAAACGCCATAAGACAGCGATGGGGGAACAAGGAAAAAGGGAACAAGAAAACAGGGGTGAATGAAAGATTTGAAGAGTGAAGAAGTGAAAGAGTGAAACCAAACAAAACTCCCTGTCAGAGCATCGAATTGTGCGATGAACTAGCAGGGAGTTGATTTCCTGGGCCGAAAGCGGCTGGCCTGGAGTTACTGCGTTATGCCGTCGAGCTTCTCCTGGTACACGATGATTCTCTTGAGGACGTCGTAAGGTGCATTGGCGGGAACCGGACGGCCGTTGACGTCGAGCGTGGGGGTCTGGTTAATGTGCAGATCCTTGGCGAGCTGGACCGAAGCGTCGACGTTCTTTACCGTTGCGGGATCCTTTGCGCAGGGTTCGACTTTGGCGGGGTCGAGGCCGGCCTTGGTAACTGCGCTGTTGAGGGTGAGAGTGGCGCCGTCCGGCGTTGCGAGCCCATCCTGCCCGTCGAACACAGCCGCCGCAAATGTGTAGAACGCATTGCTGCCGCCCTGCTTGGCAACGCAAACACCGTAAGCTGCTGCGCTGGCAGCTTCAGCATGCTGGGGCAGCGGATAGTTCTGGTAGACGATGCGGGCATTGGGGAAGTCGGTGGCGAGCTTGTCCATGTTGGCCTGCGCTTCTTTGCAGTGCGGGCATTGGAAGTCAGCAAATTCAACCAGTTCGAGTTTCTTGTCGGCTGAGCCGCGATAGGGCCCGTCAGCGCGTTGCTCAAGGACGGTACGGTTCTCAGCAAATGGATTCTCGCCGAAAGGAATTACATCGTCGCCGGAGATCATGTATTTGTCACCGGGCAGAACGAAGAAGGCAAAAGCCGCAGGCTTTTCCTTGCCCGATTTGTCGGCGACGAAGATGATGACTTTGCTCACACCGTCAACGGGAGTCTTGAGGATGCCCTGAACCTGCCAGACGCGGTTCTCGTCATAGCCCCAGTTGGCCTGCAAAAAGGCATCGACCGATTCTTTGGTGGGTGTGGCAGCGGTGAAGTCGGCCGAATCAGGCTTGGGAAACGTCGGCGCCGCTGCAGGAGCCGGAGCAGACGGTTCAGCCGCAGGGGTCGAGGGCGTAGCCGGCGTGTTGGCGGGAGCAGGCGGAACCGGGGTTTGTGCCGAAGCCTGATAGGAAGGAAAGAGGAGCGAAATGAGCGCAGCAGCGCTCAGCAACCGGAGGGACGGGCGAATCAAGCGGTTCTCCTTAAGCGTTTCTCCCCACAATTGGGAGTAACGATCGATGATCACGGGAAAAACTCCCA
The DNA here is from genome assembly GCA_030044455.1 of Acidobacteriaceae bacterium. GTDB lineage: Bacteria > Acidobacteriota > Terriglobia > Terriglobales > Acidobacteriaceae > Telmatobacter. Next base: position 2,977 of record JASHVU010000182.1, read on the forward strand.
GCTTTCAGCTTACACCTGCACCTTGACAGCAATCGGAAATCTGCGACCCGTACCAAAGGACTTGGCCGTAACTTTAAGGACTGGGGCGGCTTGTTGGCGCTTGTATT
>JASHVU010000183.1 GCA_030044455.1 Acidobacteriaceae bacterium
CACTTTATGCGGACGAGTCGGGATGGAGCTCGATGACTCCCGAACAACAACAGCAGGGCGCTGGGGCTTATGGCGCGTACACCGAGGCACTGAAGCAGGCTGGCGCGCTCGTCAGCGCGAATCGGCTGCGGCCCTCGGCCACCGCAACTACGCTGCGCACAACCAACGGGAAAACGCAGGTCCTCGACGGGCCGTATGCGGACTCAAAAGAGCAACTGGGCGGGTATTATCTCATCGACGTGCCCGACCTCGACGCGGCAATGACCTGGGCGGGCCGATGCCCGGGTGTGCAACACGGCGTGGTTGAAGTGCGCGCCATCTGGGCCATGTGACCGGACGGGCGAGGTGAATACGATGAATGAGGCGATGATTCTGAACAAATCTTTTCGAGCGCAGGTGTTCAAGAGCCCCAAGCCGGGCGGCTGGACCTACGTCATATGGCCGGAATCAGCCTCATTCTTTCGCACCCGCGGCCTCGTCAAAGTGAAAGCAACCGTCGATGGCCACCCATTCCAAAGCTCGTTTATGGCCTTGGGAGACGGCAATCACAAGTTGCCGGTAAAGGCAGCGATCTTGCAGGCCATCGGCAAGGGTCCGGGCGAGATGGTTACGGTCAAGCTCCTCGAAAGGCTCCCGGCACCGCGTGAATAGCCAGGCAAAAAAAGCCGTTGGAATCGAATTTTGTATCCGTCGTTCAAGTGAGGTTTTGTATCGGTCCGTCACCGCTGTCTTCGACCGTAGCGTCGGGCTCCTGCCCGGTTGTTATACGGGCGTCCACGCCCGTACAAGCTTTCGCATAAGCGCGCGGCCCATCGGCGAAATCGCCACGTCGCATCAGCGAAGCCAGTCGGCCGTCTTTGACGATTCGCCTGTTTTCCGTGGTTACCCGGCGCGGCGAATCCCTCTTTCACTATGCTGCTAAAAGCGGCAAGATAAACCGAGTTTCCCAATCCTGAAGATGCAGGACCCTCAAGAAAACAACGTAGCCCATGTGGTCGCGGATGTGGCCCACCGAAGCCGCGCAAAGCTGGTGGCTTTTCTCGCCTGCCTGTCGCGCGATGTGGCCGCCGCCGAAGATGCATTGCAGGAGGCATTTGAATCTGCGCTCCAAAGGTGGCCGAAGCAAGGCTGCCCCGAGATTCCCGAGGCGTGGCTGCTGACCGTAGCGCGACGAAAGCTGATTGATCGCATGCGCCGCGACCGGGAAAACAGTAATCCGGACGAGTTGGAAAATCTGGCCGGCGATTCAGATCCTGAGCCAGGTCAGATTCCCGACCGGCGGCTGGCTTTGCTCTTTGCCTGCGCGCACCCCGCCATCGATGCCGCAATTCGCGCTCCGTTGATGCTGCAAGTAGTGTTGGGGCTCGAAGCCTCGCAGATTGCCTCGGCGTTCCTGATGTCTCCGGCGGCGATGGCGCAGCGGCTGGTTAGGGCCAAAGCAAAAATCCGGCACGCCGGCATTCCCTTCCGTGTTCCTGAACGCGGCGAGCTGGCCGAACCGGGCGAATCGTCGCATCGGCTTGATGGCGTGCTTCACGCCATCTACGCCGGCTTTACCGAGGGCTGGGTAGATGCAGCCGGCACCGACGAGGCGCGGCGGGAATTGGCAGGCGAGGCTATTTATTTGGGAAGAATGCTGACCGAGTTGCTGCCCAGCGAACCCGAAGCGTGGGGACTGCTTGCGCTGATGCTCTATGCCGAAGCGCGCAGACCGGCGCGACGAAACCAGGATGGCGAGTTTGTGCCGTTGGCTCAGCAGGACACGGTGCTCTGGGATGCTCCGATGATCGAAGAGGCCGAAGCCGCGCTCAGACGCGCATGCGGATTCGGACAGATCGGCAGATTCCAGCTTGAAGCGGCCATTCAATCGGCGCACGTGGAACGGCGGCGGACCGGGAAGGTGGCGTGGAGCGCAATCCTCGAACTCTATGCGGCACTGGTGAATCTGACCGGCTCACCGGTCGTGCAGATCAATCGTGCCGTCGCCCTGGCAGAAGTTGAGGGAGCCAACGCCGGTCTTGAGGCCCTTGCGGAAGTCGATGCGGATAACCGGATTCGATCCTATCAGCCTTATTGGGCCGCGCGGGCCGAACTGCTGGCCCGAACCGGAGCACACGACGAGGCGCAAGAAGCCTACGAAATCGCCATCGGAATGGAAGCTGACCCTGCAGTCCGTCGATACCTTGAGCATCGCCGCCAACAAGCTGCCAAACACACCCAAACGAGCTGGTAACAGATTCACCTCATGCACCTGAATGGGCACAGATTCACTCGTGCCGATCCACCGGCTCCCGGAGAGAGACAAAGAAGTTAGTCCAGGACGAAGTCCTCGGTAGGAGCATCAAAGATGTGCCCCACTCCCGTCCGGGCGGCGCAGGGCCGCGCGTCGGCTTTAGTTTCTGCATGAGAGCCTCGTTTCACAGGACTTCGGTCTGATCTCTGGGAAGGAGCAGAAGCCTTCAGGCTGCTGAATGGCCGTTCAAAAGAAGGAACGGCTTTAGCCGCGGGCTCTTCCGTCCCCCTTTCTATATGACGGCGAGTTCTCACACCGAATCTTCAGCCCCGCGCAATTTTTCCGGTCAATCGGTCAACTTGCGCATTTGCCTCTTCGAGATCGAAACCACCTGTCCCGCGAGGTTCTTCGGCCCCGAAACGCACCCATGGCCCTGCAGGCAGAAGCGCAACGGCAAATCAGCCGCGTGGCGGATGCCGATGCGCACGGTCACATGGACATCTTCGACGCAGAACCCGTCGTCGAGCACCTGCAGCGGCGACCGTCGATTGAGCAAGTCGAGGCCGTTGTGCTCCGCCCGCGTGAGCCCCAGCGCCTGGCACAGTCGGCTGGGTCCCGAAGTGAGCTGGCTGGGTTTAGCGCCGGCGCCAAG
>JASHVU010000184.1 GCA_030044455.1 Acidobacteriaceae bacterium
TGCCCAGCGCCGCGATCACTTGCTCCTTGCCATTGGCGGTCATCTGCTCCACAGCGAGGAGGTCGCCGGTTTGGCAATTGACCGCCTTGAGACCGAGAACATACTGGCCTCCCAGACCGGCGATGGATTCTTCGATCGTCGCTGCGCTTCCGGTCCGCAGACACACCTGGCGCGCCAGGTCCGGCGTGAGACGGGCATCCCGTGGCTGGGCCATGAGCGCCAGCGTCCTCGAAATGCGCTCGTCCGATGCCAGGTTGAAGAATGGTGACTGATCGAGATCGGCTGCCAGTCCCTGCCGCAGCGTGCCATCGAAGACCGGGTCCCCCGTTGTGTTGGCGAAATCCGCCAGAACCACGACGTCCTTATCCGTAAGCTTGTGTGCGGGACGCGAGAAGAAATAAAAAAGGGCGCAGAGCACAAGCCCAACGGTAACCAGAACGAGGCTGACAAACCCCTTATGGCGCTTCTTCGATGCCTCTTCATGCCTTTCTGTTGGTGGCGACCCCGTAGATTCGCCGTCGCGCCGTACCCGCTTCAATTCTGCGAGCAAGTCGCGGGCCGACTGATAGCGCAAGTCACGGTCCTTCTCCAGCAGTCGCCCGATGATTTCCTCCATCTTCGGAGGCAATTCCGGATTCAGCCGTGACGGCAAAACCGGAACACGATTCAGGATGGCATCGAAAAGCAGCGCGGCGGTCTCTCCCCTGAATGGCAGCTTGCCCGTCGCCATTTCATAAAGAGCGACTCCGAAACTGAAAAGGTCGGTGCGCGTGTCCAATTCTTCGCCGCGCGCCTGCTCTGGCGACATGTAAGACACCGTTCCCAACACGGCTCCGGGCAGGGTCAGGTCGGTCGACGATTCAGGAGCACCGTCACCGCTGCTCAAGGCCATCCCGGGCGTGACCGGAGCCAGTTTTGCCAAACCGAAATCTAGTATTTTCGCTTGCCAGCGTTTGGTTACAAAAATGTTCACAGGTTTGATGTCGCGATGGATAATGCCTTTCGCGTGAGCTGCATCCAGGGCGTCAACAATCTGGATGGCAAGATCGAGCAATCTGTCAATTCTCAGCGGCCGAGCAGCAATGACATGCTTCAGTGTCTGGCCTTCGAGAAACTGCATGGCAATGAAGAGCCGACCTTCGTGTTCGCCAACCTCATATACGGTGCAGATGTTTGGATGATCAAGCGCAGACGCGGTGCGAGCTTCCCGACGCAGGCGCTCGAGAGCCTGGGCATCATCAGCGAGTTCTTCCGCCAGGAACTTTAGGGCGACCAGCCGGCCGAGCGAGGTGTCTTCGGCTCGATAAACGACACCCATGCCCCCGCCGCCAAGTTTTTCGAGTATCTGGTAACGCGATACCCTCGATCCGTCGACATCCATCCGGCATCCTCTTGATTCACTATCATCTGCGTGATCACGGGGCCGCGCCAAGCCCGATGATCAGAAGAGCCTTCCGCTTTACCTGTGGTCTGCGCTCTCCGCTTCCTGAGTTCCACCGAATTCCTCAGGACTGCGATTATGTGCCTATTCTCCAGTCAACGGGCGAATTCAGGGCGAAGCAGTCACTGACCCGGGTGGCCGGTTATTCGGCAATGATGACCTTGAGAGTTCCTCGCCTGATTCTTCGCTCGCTTGCGCCTATTATGCGACATTCTTCTTGACCAGGGAGAGGCAGCATCAGAATTCAAAAAACGAAACTACGACCATAAAATGGCCTTTCCGGTCAATGTATGGTCGAAGTGGCATCGTGCCTCATGCCGCGGGCGCTTCCATGTACGCCGACATATGGTCGAAGATGCTCTCGACCGACGGAATCTTCTCCTCTGTTTTCTCAGCTTCACGGTTGCGGATCGCTTCATCCATGCGGGAGACGATTCCGGCGGCATCGGTCGCCGTCGCCATGCGTAGCAACTCATGCTTTTTGAGATCGTGCGCCGTGTAGGCGCAGAGCTTCTGGCGAACCTCCTCGGCGAAGCGGTTCAACTCCGGATCGCCCGTGACATTCAGCCTGGGCAGGAGTTCCACCAGATCAAAAATGTTCGTCACCAGCGTGGCATGAAAGCGCGATTCGGGTTCGTTCAGGCGGTCGACCATGTGCGAGACGACATCCCGCAGCCGCTTCCACAAATCCTCGGTGCCGTGCACCAGCGACTGCCGCACATTCGAGTCGATCTCTCGGGCGATGCGTGCCTGCTCTTCGGCTGACAGCTGGACACGAAAATCATTGCCGCTGGGGATGGGCAGGACTTCGAGCTTGACGCCGAATTTTTCCCTGAGCTTTTCCACAGGCGGGTAATCGTCCCCGCGGAAAAGGCCATTTAACTCAGGCTTTACCTGCTCGATGTACTGGGGATAGACGCGAAGAAAGCTTTCGACGCCCTGTTCAAATCCGGTCTCAAATTCGCGCATTCGCGCCATGAGATCGAAGTAGAGATTTCCGGGCAGCAGCCGATAGCCCTCGTCGGTCCACGGCAACGTGATCGTGTAGAAGTACTGGCGGACCTGGCCGGCCAGCGTGCGCAGCTGGTCGAGCTTGTCGGCGCCGCGCAGCAGTTGCTTGTTGTAGCGGCCGGCGCTCTGGTGGGCGCCGTTCCGTTCGGCCACGTCGCGGCTCACGCCGCGGTCGTGTTTGACCGCGGTCCAGATGCTGATGTGAATCGCGGCAAGCATGGCGCGTTCCTGAATCATTGGACGACCTCCTGGTGCTCGATGCCGAAGTGGATGAACTCCGGCGTGTGGGTGATGGCGCGATCCCGCGCCGCAGCGTCGCGCATCGCCATGACGCGCATCTCGGCCGGCATCCGTTCGAGATACTTAAGGCCCCGTGCGATCGAGCTGTCAGTCATCACCCGGCCCAGCGCGGTCGAGATGGCGATCTGGGCTGAAGGTTCGGTTGGAAGCGGAGCCGTCTCGGGATTGAGCAGGATCTCGTCGATAGACGGCAGCTGGCGGAAGAGGCGCAGGAAGGCCAGCAACTCGCCCGAAGCCGCCTGCCCCACAGTTCCGTCGAGCAGCTGCGCCTCGAACTCGCCGGCGCCGGTCGAGAGAGCCGTGTTCTGCCTGCGCGCCACGCCGCAAAGGACGTGCGAGGCCATCTCCCAGGAGCGCGGAGTGGGCCAGGCATTGGCGTCCGAGGTTGTGTCGGCCGCGTGCAGCAGATCCGGCTTGAAGCGCAGAAAGGCGATGATCTCCGGCCGCACGCCCGCGCCGACGGCCCACCTGCACCAGTCGTTCAGGTCGGCTTCGAGTTCGAGATGGACGAATCGGTTGCGCAGCGGCCGCGGCATGGCGAAGTGCACCCCGCGCTCCGATGCCGGATTGCCGGCGGCGATGACAACCCACCCTTCCGGGAGCACGTATTCGCCAAGTTTGCGGTCGAGGACGAGCTGGTAGCAGCCGGCCTGCGTCATTTGCGGCGCCGAGGTCAGTTCGTCGAGAAAGAGGATGCCTTTGCCCTCGGCAGGCAGGAACTTGGGCGGGACCCACTCGGTCTGGTCCGCGGCGATGCGCGGCAGGCCGCGAAGATCGACCGGATCGAGTAGCACGGCGCGAACGTCGAGAAACTCGATTCCGAGATCGCGCGCCACCTGGGAGACGATCTGCGACTTGCCCACGCCGCACGCGCCCCAGATGTGCAGAGGCACACGTTCGCCGATCAGCGCACGAAGCGCCTCATAGAGCTTGGATGGTTTCATGGATTTGGATCCTTTCGGATGTGGGAGAAGAGATTTCGGGCAGTCTCGCATGCGCAGACAGCTCATCATCTAGGACGCGTCATTTCTCGATGGCTTTGGCGTTAAGCTGGGAACAGTTAGC
>JASHVU010000185.1 GCA_030044455.1 Acidobacteriaceae bacterium
CTTTCAAAGTTGCGCCTGGAGTGTCCGCATAAGTCAGGCTGAAAGAAGATTCGCCAAATTGTGGGTAGCTAAGGTGGGCACGGCCCTTTCCGCGGACTGGATGCGCCCTTCGCGCTCAAAGAAACGGTAAAGGAGGGCGGGAGTTGGCGTCAAGAGGGCTCACTACGGGATTGGCGGCGCCCCGACCGGTATCGCAAGGATCGGGCAAATGGCCTATTCAGTGTGCAGCCAGATGATAGTGCGGTCTCCGATTTCGAATCCACCATCGAAGAATCGCTACGGCCAACATCAAGAGGCCTAAGACAGTCATCCCCTCGCACCCGCGAAGAAGGAGGAATCCGGTGAACATCGACCCCTCGTAGAAGTCAGATTGAACCTCGATCTTCAGATGCGGATCAGTCGGGGCCAGAGCTCGAGCGTCTTCTGAGAACTCTGCGTGAAGAACATATAACTTTCCTTTCTCTAGCCAAAATGTACCCAATTCCCGCGCGACAGTGTCCTGGGCCCATCCACCGCCGTCATCGCTGTCACTTGTGCCAGTCTTTACGGCTCTTCCTTCGCTCGCTAGGGTCCAACTTGCCCGAACTACAGGGGGACGGTCACACCTCTGACCGGGCATGAGCGACATTCCAAGGAGGCAGTTAAGCGTCTCAAAAGGGACTGTCTTTTTTACCTCAATCTCGATGGTGTACTGGGCACTGAGGTTCGTTCGGAATTCCGGGGTGGTGATCAATCCCGGAGCTAGAGACACGGGCATGTATACGGGGCGAGTCGTGCGGGTCTGCAACCAGATGTCCCAAACGGCAAACACAGACATGCCGACGACAACAAACGCTGTCCCCGTCCACGCGATCCAGGAATTACGCATGGCAAAAAGATACACCGAGAGATACACCAGCGTTCGGCGCATCCGGTCACCTCCGGATGTTACCTTTAGTCGAGCGATTGCATTTAACCGAAAGCTGTCTCACGAGTCGCGCCATCCTCCAAGGCGTTTTTCCGGTCTTGCTGCCGTGCAGATTTTTACTTGTGCGCAGCATGTCCCGAGCGACTCGTCCGTCCCGCACGTGAGCCAGATCACAGCCTCAAGCTCCTTGACTTGATTAGTGTTTGGGTGTCTGCGCGACGCCGCGAGCAGGTGGTATGGCAGTGGTGTGCGCGGCGAGGGGGTCCATTGCGGCGGGAGCGGATTGCGTTGGCGGGTGCGGCGGTCGCATTTCTGGTTGCGGCGGTGTGTCTTGCGGCTTCGTTCGCGCTGCCTGGGCCTGCCGATAAGCAGATAAAGCCCGAGCCCGCAGAACCGGCCAAAATCACCGTCGACTACCCGCGCGAAGGCTCCATCTTTCCGCCGGAAATTGTTGCGCCGGTGTTCCGCTGGCGCGATGCAAATGCCGAAGCAAAAAGCTGGCGCGTCGATGTGACCTTCGCCGGGCGCGGTGGGCATTTCAACGAAAAGACCGACGGGCCGCGTTTACAGATTGGCGAGATCGATCAGCGCGTGGTGGGGGACAATAACAAGCCGCCAGTGCTGACGTCTGAAGAGGCCGAGGGCCACACCTGGACTCCCGACGAAAAGACCTGGGCGAAGATCAAGAAGAACTCGACCGGCGGCTCGGCGACCGTAACCATCACCGGATTTGCCGATGAGAAGCAGAAGCGCCCGCTCTCGCGCGGCCAGGTGACGATTTCGACTTCGACGGATCCAGTGGGCGCACCCATTTTCTATCGTGACGTTCCGCTCATCCCCAGCGAAGGCAAGAAGGGAATTATCAGCCCGATTCCGAAACACATGCTGGGAGTGGTGGCGTGGCGGCTGCGCGACATTTCGCAGCCGCAGAGTCATCTGCTGATGACCGGCAGCTCGACGTGCGTGAACTGCCACTCGTTTTCGCGTGACGGCAAAACGATGGGGCTCGACGTAGACGGGCCCGACAACGACCGCGGCCTTTATAGCCTTATGTCGATCAAGCCGCAAACCACGATGAACGACGCCAGCATCGTGAAGTGGAGCACGTTTGAGGGTCCGCTGGGCGGCAATCTGCGCATCGGTTTCATGTCGCAGGTTTCGCCTGATGGCAACTATGTTCTGACCACCATCAACGATCCCAAATCGCAGATGTCGGCCAATCATCGCAGTGATATTGCAGACCGCTACTACGTAATGAACTTCAAGGATTACTGGTTCCTGCAGGTGTTTTATCCCACGCGTGGAATTCTGGCGTGGTATAGCCGCGAAACCGGACGGCTGCAGCCACTGCCCGGAGCTGACGACGACCGGTATGTGCAGGCCGGCGCGGTCTGGAGCCCGGATGGGAAATATATCGTGTTTCTGCGGGCCGAGGCGCGATCGGCGTATCCTCCGGGCCATGAAAACGCCCAATACGCGACCGATCCCAAAGAGACGCAGATTCAGTACGACCTTTATCGAATCCCCTTCAACAATGGCAAGGGCGGAACACCGGAACGGATTGAAGGCGCATCGCAGAACGGGATGAGCAACAGCTTTCCGAAGGTTTCTCCCGACGGTAAATGGATTGTGTTTGTCGAAGCAAAGAATGGTTTGCTGATGCGGCCCGACAGCAAACTGTTCATTGTGCCGTTCGAGGGCGGCAAGGCGAGGGAACTGAGCTCGAACCTGGCCACGATGAACTCCTGGCACAGTTTTTCGCCCAATGGCCGATGGCTGGTGTTCTCGTCGAAGGCGCGTTCGCCCTACACGCAAATGTACCTGACGCATATCGACGAGAACGGAGACTCGAGCCCCGCAATTCTCATCGATAACTCGACGGCTGCGAACCGCGCCGTGAATCTACCGGAGTTCGTAAACGTCCCGCAAAACTACTGGGACAAGCTCGAAGCGCCGCTGGCCAGTTTCTTCCACGAGTTCGATACCGCCGCGGATTTACGTCGCGAGGGCAAGCTGGACGAAGCGTTGGAACATTACAAGAAGGCGCTGGAGCTTTCGCCGGGCGACGCCAAAACGCTCTTCGAAATGGGTGAGGCGCTGGAGCAGAAGGGGAATGTGGATGAGGCGGTTGAGCAGTATCGCGCGGCGCTGAAGGCTGACCCGACCAGTTCGAGAAATGAGGCAGTGTACTCCGACTTGGGCTACGCGCTGGCGCGGGTGGGCAAGCTGGATGAAGCTGTGCTGAGCTTCGAAAAGGCGCTGGCCGCGACTCCTGGCGATCCAATGGCACACGCCGGCCTGGGATCTGCGTTGCTTGAGCAAGGACGGCTAGAGGAGAGTATTGAGCAATGCCAGATGGCTCTGGATGCAGAGGCGGATCTCGCCTCAGCGCACAATACTCTCGGCGCAGCGCTGGCCAGGAATGGCGACCTTCAAAATGCGGCAGTGCATTTGAATAAAGCGGTGCAGCTGACGCCCGATTGTTTCGAATGCCAGTTCAACCTGGGCCGTGTGCTGGCTGCACAGAGCAGTTTCAATGAGGCGTTGCCGCACTTTGAAAAAGCCGC
>JASHVU010000186.1 GCA_030044455.1 Acidobacteriaceae bacterium
ATCACGATCAGTTGCTTCTCCGCAGTCTCGCCGGCAACAAAATTATGGTCTTTGCTCGTGAAGCTTGATGGTTTGCCTCCAATGTACGCAAGCAAGGGCATGTAATTGCGATACAGCGCTTCAGCAACGGCCGTAGGTGCCCAGTCGGCGGGATGATACGCAAGCAATTCACGCGCCTCCGCCTCATCAATGTAAACCGGGCGAGGGCCGGGCCGTTGCAGGTGAGTCCAGTCCACTTCCAGTTTCAAGTTGTCGCTGTCTCTCGCGCGTGATGAACCTATCCAATACTGCTCGGTATCCCACGGTGACGAAGTGGCTGCAACTCCCCAGGTGCGCATGGCGTGGTAATTCTCGGTCACCTGTGCGGCCTGCACGCGGAAAACGTCCGCAAATTCCGGCGAGCCGAAGGTATGTGGGCAATCCCAGCGCCGCCAGACCCGCCCCTTGCGGAACTGCTCCGCTTCCCAACGCAGGTTTTCCCTTTCGGCCTCGGTAATCTGGTAAGCGCGGGCGCCCAGCGTTTGCGCGTTCCATTCCGCCATGCAGAACTCCCACGGCACCACTGCATCGCCGAATGCTCGCTTGCCCTTGTACCAGCCGCGGTACATCGCCCAATCCCAAAGCAGGGGAACGCTGTATTCACAAGGAAAGACCGGCTTCACTCCATAGGTTGCCCAGTGCTCGAACCAATCGGACATCTCCTGCGGCGGAATCCAGTTTCCGTAGAAGTTCATTGCATCCATGGAACCGAGATTCCCCGCATGGTGATACACGATGCGGCTGGGGTCGAGACGCCGGATAATTGCCGCAGCCTGCAGCGCGCGCCCAGCATTGTTCACACTCCATTTTTCGCGCGGTGCCAGAATTCCGTCGATCATGTCTGGGTTCATGTCTTCGCCGTAGCCAGTGCCGTTGTGGCTGGTGGAGTAACAGACTACGGAGGGATGATTCTGCGCCACACGCACATAAAATGCCGCATGCTGTGCGTACCCGTTTGTCGTATCGGCATCCGGCGAGTCCCAGGTGTACTGGCCAAAGTGGGGCTGGGTAAATGCAACCAGCACGCCTTCATCGTCGGCCGCCCTTAAAACCTCCTCGAAGGCCAGATGCGCGCCGGGTTCACAGCCGTAATTATGCGTGTAGACAAAATTGATGCCGAAACTCTTGTACCGTTGCAGGGTCGCCCGCGTGGCTTCGTAACTTGCCATGTTCGCGCTGCCCTGGGCATTGTTGAGTGGAATTGCCGCCAGATAAATGCGCGTTCCATTCAGGTAGAAATCTCTTCCTTCGATCCAGAATTCCCTGAAGCCGAAGCGGACCGGCAGCGCTCGATCCAGAATCTTCCCGCTTGAATCCAGCAGGGAGACGGTGACATTAAACTGGTGTTGCGGAGTGTGAGTGTCCCACAGCTTTTCCGGCCGCCAGTTCTCAGTCATCCGGATGCGACCGCTGGTAAGTTCGTTTAGCTGGAAGGGCTGGCTCGCAAACTCCTTTGCTGCCAACTCGGTCGCTGCTTCGCTGCGATCGCCAGAGGTGATCTTGGCGCTTACTGAGTAGGTTTGGCTGGGATCGAGCCCGTCAAGCGCCAGGTCAAACGTGATCTCCCATCTGCGGACCGAAGTCTCAATTTTGACATCGTCAATGCGCGCGGTAACAGGAGCACTCTCCAGATACACATCGCCGCAAAGTCCCCTTCGCTCGACGCTGCCTGCCACCTGCCGCGCGGCAGCGCTGTCGCTGAATGACATCATGACGGCCTTGAGAGGCATCGCAACTACGAGCAAGCTGAACATCTGCTTTTGCCCCAGTTGGCATGAGCCCGTCAAATCAATTTCACCGCCTGGAAAGCGCATCTCCCCAACCTTTGCGCCGTCAAGGTAAACCGCGGCATATGAGTTCAGGTAGCCGGCGCAAAGCGTGATGCGGCGGCCCGCCCACTCCTGGGGCACGATAATCTCCCGCTCGTACCACGCGGAATTTACTCTACTGGCGTCCGGTTTTTCCCAGGTCGGATTCGGGAAGTAGATCTGCGAACCGGACCATTCATGATTACCGCCTGGCCAGGCTTCGGGCACGCGGAGATGACCCCAGCCGCCGGTAGGCACAACGTCGGCGCCGCTTCCCGCCGGCTGCCAACGCCAGAGACCGTTCACACAGATGCGCTCGCGCGTGGGAGTCGACTCGCGGTAAGCCTCCGCCATGTCCCATAAGACTTCGTCGTCGGGCGGGGTCCCCGGTTGCGCGTTCGCATTCGGGCGCAAAGCCATATACGCCGCAGAGCCAACGAATCCCTTTAGAAAACTTCGTCGACCTAAGCCCATCATGCTATCGAGCCTACATCAGCACTGCGTAGCACCATAATTTTGTAAAAATAACCAGATTCGACGCGCCAGTAAGCAGTACCATTGAAATCTCACCAAAAGCAAAATCGGCATGGGGCCTGCAAAAAGCGGTTTTGCCTTCTGCGCTGCCATGCCGGTAATTTGCTCTCGCCCGATGAATGCCCGGGGCATTCATCCAATTCTGCAGATGATTGCGCCTGACTACGCGACCGCCATTTCCCCGACGGGAACTTCGCTGATGGACTTGATGATCTGCGAGACGATCTGGTAGGGATCTGCCTCGGAGTTCGGACGCCGAT